>JAAYVJ010000085.1 GCA_012517265.1 Planctomycetota bacterium
CAGGCGTGGAAGAGCGAACTGGCCGGCGGCCTGATCGCCGATGCGGCGGACCCGAACGTCCTGGCGTCGTGGTGGACCACGCTGGGCGATCCGACGCTGTCCGATCTGATCCGCCAGGCGGTCGCGGGCAACCTGGACATTGCGACGGCGCGGTCGCGGGTTCGCCAGGCGAGGGCCCAGCGGGTCATCGCGAAAGGCGGATTGCTGCCGGCGTTCAACACGGGGGCGTCCGCCGCGTCCAGTCGTCGCGATTCGAGGGCCGGGCTCGACACGCACGGCGAGACGTACTCGGCGAGCCTGGACGCGGGTTGGGAGCTGGATCTCTTCGGCGGCGTTCACCGCTCGATCGAGGCGGCCACGGCCAATCTGGAATCCGTCGAGGAGAGCCTTCGCGACGTGCTCGTGTCGCTCCTGGCCGAGACGGCGTTGAATTACGTCGAGGTGCGGACCTACCAGTCGCGGCTGGAGGCGGCCGAGGCGAGCCTCAAGACCCAGGAAGAGACGTACCAACTGGTCCTGTGGCGGGTGGAGGCCGGGCTCGGCGACGAACTGGCCGCACAGCAGGCGAAGTACAACCTGGAGAACACGCGGTCGCAGATCCCCAATCTGCGCACGGGTTTGCAGGAGGCGAAGAACCGCCTGGCGGTGCTGCTGGGCAAGACGCCGGGCGCTCTCGACGCGGAGTTGGAGAGGACCGGGCCGGTGCCGGTGCCGCCGGCGCAGATCGCGGTAGGCGTTCCGGCGGACGTGGTGCGTCGCCGGCCGGACGTGCGACAGGCCGAGCGCGAGCTGGCGGCCCAGACGGCGCGGGTCGGCGCCGCGACGGCGGATCTGTACCCGAGGCTGACGCTCAACGGATCGGTGGGCATCGAGACGCTGTCGCTCCGCGAGCCGGGCGCGTCGCGGACCTGGACCGCCAGCGGGGGCCCTCGACTCTCGTGGGCGCTCTTCGATCCGACGATCCGGCCGAACATCGAGGTGCAGTCGGAGCTGCAGGAGCAGGCGTTGATCCAGTATCGCGCCGTGGTGCTCAGCTCGCTGGAGGAGGTCGAGAACGCGATGATCGCGTACGTTCAGGAGCAGCGGCGGCGCGAGAATCTGCAGGAGGCGACCGACGCGGCCCGTGCGGCCGCCGAGCTGGCGCAGTTCGAATATCAGGCGGGCCTGTCGGACTTCGGCAACGTGCTGGACGCGGATCGCTCGCTGCTGTCGTTCGAGGATCAGTTGCGGCAGAGCGACGGGGCGGTGACGTCCAACGTGATCCGGCTCTACAAGGCCCTGGGCGGCGGATGGACCTCGATGGCGGAGAAGGGGGACGCTCTTGTTCCTCCGTCCGCGGCCTCTCCAACCGAGGGCCCTCTGGCGAAAGAGTAGAATGTCCCCTTATTCTTGTTCGTGGAGAAACGAATGAGCGCGAAATCGCATACTGAATCGGATATTGCCAAGACCCTGGGAGTCGCTCCCGGCTCCGGCCGGGGCCGGCGTCTGCGGCGCGTGTTGCTTCTGATTCTGCTGATCGTCATCGTCGTGGTCGTGCTGGCGATGCGGAAGAAGCCCAACGGCGCCGGCGTCGTGCAGTACAAGACCGAGGAGGCCCAGCGGGGCAATCTCGTCGTTCTGGTCACCGCGACGGGCAACCTGGAGCCGACCAACCAGGTCGAGGTCGGCAGCGAGATCTCCGGCATCGTCAAGGCGGTCGAGGCCGACTACAACGACAAGGTGACGGTCGGCCAGGTGCTGGCGCGGATCGACACGTCCAAGTACGAGGCGCAGGAGACGCAGTTGAAGGCGGCGCTGGAGGCGGCTCAGGCCAGGGTCCTGCAGGCCAAGGCGACGCTCCACGAGACGCAGACCAAGCTGGCGCAGCTCCAGCGGGTGCGGGAACTCAGCGGCGGCAAGGTGCCCTCGCAGACCGAGTTCGACGCGGCGCAGGCTGCGTTCGAGCGGGCCAAGGCCGACGAGGCCAGCGCCGCGGCGTCCGTGGCGCAGGCTCAGGCGACTCTGAAGGCCACGCAGACGGACATCGCCAAGGCGGAGATCCACTCGCCCATCAATGGGGTTGTGCTGACCCGCAAGGTCGAGCCGGGCCAGACCGTGGCGGCGGCGTTCCAGGCGCCGGTGCTCTTCACGCTGGCTGAGGACCTCACGCAGATGGAGTTGCACGTCGATGTGGACGAGGCCGACATCGGGCAGGTGAAAGAGGGCCAGGAGGCGCAGTTCACCGTGGCCGCCTACCTGGACCGGACCTTCCAGGCCAAGATCGTGCAGACCCGCTTCGGCTCGCAGACTGTGGACGGCGTAGTGACCTACGAGACGGTGCTCAAGGTGGACAACACGGACCTGGCCCTGCGTCCGGGGATGACCGCGACGGCCGACATCACGGTCAAGAAGGTCGAGAATGCGCTGCTCGTTCCAAACGCGGCGTTGCGGTTCTCGCCGCCGGCGCAGCAGCAGAAGAGGGCCTCCCGCGGTCTGGTGGGCATGATGCTGCCGGGGCCGCCCCGGTTCAACACGCCGCAGCAGCCGGTCGTGGACACGAACAAACGGCAGCAGACGCTGTGGGTTCTGCAGGACGGCCAGCCGAAGGCGGTCCCGGTGACCATCGGGGCCACCGACGGCGTCAAGACCGAGATCGTGTCCGGCGACATCCAGCCGGGCATGCAGGTCATCACCGACACCATGGGGACAGGGAGGTGAACATGGTCGCCCCTACCCAAGAGAACTCGGCGCCCCTGATCGAGCTGCGGGGCGTCACGAAGGTCTACGGCGTGGGCCAGGCCGCGATGCAGGCGCTGGCCGGGATTGATCTGCGGATCGACGAAGGCGACTTCGTCGCGATCATGGGCCACAGCGGCTCGGGCAAGTCCACCTGCCTGAACATCCTCGGCTGTCTGGACTCGCCCACGTCGGGGTCGTACTTGTTCCGCGGCGTGGAGGTGTCGCACCTGACGCGCGATCAGCGGGCCAGGCTGCGCCGCTTCTACCTGGGCTTCGTATTCCAGGGGTACAACCTCCTGAAGAGGACTTCCGCGATCGAGAACGTGGAACTGCCTCTGATCTATCGCGGCGTTCCGGCCCGGGAGCGGCACCAGATCGCCCGCCGGGCGCTGGCGTCGGTGGGCCTGGAGGGCTGGGAATCGCACAATCCCAACGAGCTGTCCGGCGGTCAGCAGCAGCGGGTGGCGATCGCGCGGGCCATCATCACCGGCCCTTCGGTCCTGATGGCCGATGAGCCCACGGGCAATCTGGACACGGCCCGCAGCGAGGAGATCATGCAACTGCTCTGCCAGCTCAACCGCGAGCAGGGGATCACGGTCGTGATGGTCACGCACGAGGCGGACATGGCCGCGTACGCCAAGCGCATCGTGCACTTCAAGGACGGGCGAATCGAATCCGACGTGCAGAACGGGAGGAACCACTGATGTTCTGGAACACGCTTCTGCTGGCTCTGCGGGAGATCCGACGCAACGTGATGCGGTCGTTTTTGACCGTGTTGGGCATTGTGATCGGCGTGGCGTCGGTGATCACGATGGTGACGCTGGGCAAGGGCGCGACGCAACAGGTGGCGACCTCGATCGCGAGCATGGGCAGCAACCTGCTGATGGTCACTCCCGGCCGGCGAATGGGACCGGGTGCGGCCAGTTCCGCCCCGGCGTTCAAGGTCGAGGACGGCGAGGCCATTGCCCGGGAGATCGGCTCGGCGGCCCTGGTCGTCCCTGTGGCCAGCCGGTCCATGGCCGCGATCAACGGCCACGAGAATTCCTCAACGACTGTGACCGGCTCGACCAACGACCTGCTGGCGTTGCGGAGCATGACTTTGCACAGCGGGCGCACGTTCAGCGACAGCGAGTCCCGTGCCGGGGCCGCCGTCTGCGTGATCGGACAGACCGTTCGGGACAAGCTCTTCGGCAGCCAGGACCCGGTGAACAGCCGGATTCGCCTGGGCGCGCTGTCGTTCCAGGTCATCGGCTTGCTGGAGTCCAAGGGCCAGAACAGCATGGGCATGGACCAGGACGACATCGTGCTGTTGCCCTTGCGCACCTTCCAGCGGAGGATCTCGGGCAATCAGGACGTCAGCATGCTTCAAGTGCAGATCCGGGAGGGCGAATCGACCGAGAAGGCCCAGCGGGACATCCGTTTGTTGATGCGGTCTCGTCGGCGTCTGGCCCCGAGCGAGGACGACAACTTCAACGTGATGGACACCAAGGAGATCACCCGGATGCTCACGGGAACCACCACGATGCTCACCGGCCTCTTGGGGGCGGTGGCCGCGGTGAGCCTCTTGGTCGGGGGCATCGGCATCATGAACATCATGCTCGTTTCGGTCACCGAGCGGACGCGCGAGGTCGGCACGCGGCTGGCGATCGGGGCATTGGAACGCGAGGTGCTGATGCAGTTCCTCGTCGAGGCGGTCGTGCTGTCCTCCTCCGGCGGGTTGTTCGGAATCCTCCTGGGATTGGGTGCGTCCCTGGGGCTCAAGAACATGCTGATGGTCCCGTTCATCTTCGATCCGACGATCGTCATGATCGCCTTCGTCTTCTCCGCGGCGGTCGGCGTCGTCTTTGGTTACTTCCCGGCTCTCAAGGCCGCCCGGCTGGACCCGATCGAAGCTCTTCGCCACGAATGACGAATTCTCCCGACGAACGGAATCGGAGGTTGGCATGAGAAGGCTGTATCTGTCGCTTGCCCTGGTGGTGCTGTGGGCAGTTCTGCACGCCGGCTCGGGCAGAGTTCTCGCGGAGAACTGGCCCGCCTGGCGGGGCGACGGCAGAGGCGTGTCGCCTGAGAAGAACCTGCCCTTGACGTGGAGCGAGGGCGAAGGCGTCAAGTGGAAGACCGCCATCGGCGGCGCGGGCCATTCTTCTCCGATCGTCTGGGACGGCCGGGTCTTCGTCACGACGGCCTCAGCCCAGGACCCGAACGTCGAATCGTTTCGAGGCGGCGTGTACGTGGGGGGCAACCGTCCCAAGCCGGACGCTTCGCAATACGCGTACAGCGTCATCTGTCTCGACGCCAACGACGGGAGCGTCCTGTGGTCGAAGGCGGTGGTCACGCAGAGTCCCAAGACGCGCCGGCACACGAAGAACACGTACGCATCGGAGACTCCCGCCACCGACGGCAAGTGCGTGTTCGCTTCGTTCGGACCGGCGGGCCTTCATGCCGTCGACTTCAACGGCAACGTGGCCTGGCATCGCGACCTCGGACTGATACGAGGCAGGCAGGGCTGGGGCACAGGCGCTTCGCCCGTCCTGTTCCGGAACACGGTCATCGTCAACTGCGACAGCGACTACGGCTCCTACATTGCGGCGTTCGACAAAGCCACCGGCGATCCGGTTTGGCGGACGGAACGGGATGAAAGCGCGTCCTGGGGGACGCCGCTCCTGTTCCCGGTCCAGGACCGAACCGTGGTTGTGACCAACGGTTCTCGCCGGATGCGGGGCTACGACGCCGGCACGGGCAAGCTCCTGTGGGAGTGCGCGGGCGGGGCGATGTTCACGGTGCCCTCTCCGGTCTCTTCTGAGGGGCTCGTGTTCCTCTCGTCGGGGCACAACCTGCTTCCGCCCAAGCCGATCTTCGCGATCCGGCCCGAGTCCTCAGGCGACATCACGCCTCCTTCGGGTCAATCGAGGAGCGAGGGCGTCGCATGGTCGCTCCGGCTGGGAGGCGCGTACGTCACCTCGCCCATCGCCGTCGACGAGTGCCTGTACGTGCCTCTGGACACCGGTCTTCTGACGTGCTACGAGGCCCGGACGGGGAAGGTCCTCTACGAAGGGCAGAAGCTCGGCCGCCGCAACACGATCACCGCCTCGCCGGCGGCCGGCGACGGCAAGATTTACATCCAGACCGAAGACGGGGAATGCTACGTCGTCAAGGCCGGTCCTCAGTTCGAGATCCTGGCGGTCAACAAGCTCGACGAGGTGTTCTGCGCGTCCCCGGCCATCTCCGCGGGCAAGATCTACCTTCGGGGCCGCAAGCACCTGTACTGCATCGGGAGATGATGGCCCGGCCGGCTGTGGCGCCCAGGCGGACGGTGAACCCCGCCTATCGTCTGCACCCCGGTCGTTCGACCGTCCTTCTTCTGTAACACGTCGTCTCTCCGGGAGTCCATAATGGTGCTCGGCCGCATGCGGGAAAGTCTGCGCGGCCGGCGGTGTAGCGAGGGACTCGGGGATTCTGACCGACAGGGATCACGTCATCCGAGCAAAGGGATTCTCTTGCGATGAGATCGACGGCAAGCTGAATCCGCGGACGTGCAGGCCCTCGCCCAAAATGACTCGGGACCGCGCAGTTTCAGGCTGCGCGGTCCCGTGTTCTTCTCGCCGCGATTTGACGCCGGTCAAGGAGCTGGGGGTTCTTCCTCCACGTTTTTCTCGGCCATCCAGTCCGACCACATGACGTGCCCGTAGAGGGGGCCCCAACTGCCGTCGCTTTGGCGATCGGCGGCCAGGTGCACCGCGTGCAGATACACGTTGCCGTCCGACCCCTTGGCCGCCGCGTGCGCAGTCATGGACCGCGTGTTGCGGTAGCGCAGCGCCGTGTGCGTCGTGTCCGTCCACTCGACGACACTTTCCTCTTTCCACGTCTCGTCGGGCAGTGTCACGCGGAGGACCTTGCCCTGGTCTTTCTCCTTCACGATCGCCTCGACCTTGCGGCGCAGTGCGTCGGTGTCGTCGCCCTCGTATTGATCGGGCTTCAGGTATGTCCGCTCGGCGCGAATCGCGCGGTTGGCCTGGTCCTGCTTTTCGATCTTGGCCAGCGTGTCCCGCAGGGTCGCGAGCTTGGCGGCGTCCGCCCCGGCGATCCCGGCGTATCGTTTCAGGGCTTCCCGCAACGGCGCGACGTCCCGCTCCATGACGATGTTGGGCATCTTGGTCGGGTCGGCCTGCCAGCCGGTGTCCGTCGTGAGGTAGTTCAGGACCCGCGTGAACTCCTTGTCGATGTCCGCCGAGACCAGGGCGCGGCTCTGACGCAGCGATTCGGGCATTTCCGCCAGGCACTGTTGCATCCGCTCCTCCAACGACAGCAACTCGGGACTTTTGCCGTTCGGGAACTGGGCTTTCTGGTAATCCGCCCAGAGCGTCTTGGCCTCTTCCAGCAGCGCGGATCGCTGCGTGATCTCGCCCTCGTTGGCGGTGCACCCGACGACCAGGTACTTCGGGCTGCCCGCGCCGACGTCCACGTACGGCCGCAACGCATCCACCCAGGCTCGGCACGACTCCTCCTGGCGGCTCCTGGCCTCCTGCTCGTTGTAGATCGTCAGGTATGCCGTCAGTCTCTGCTCAAGCCACACCAGTTCCTGGGTCTTGCCGGAGGGGAACGCGGTCTGCTTGAAGGAGGCCAGAAGCTCGTTGGCCTTGGCGTACCCCTGGCGGGTCTTCTCCTGCTCCTCGGCCGAGGCGTTGTTGAATTCAGACCCCATTCGCAGGTACAGGTCGTTCTTATAGTCGAAGAAGGGCGCCAGTCTGGCGATCCATTCCTTCGACTGCGTCTGCCGTTGTTGTTCCATGGCGGCTTCGGCTGCCGCCGCAGTTGCGGCCAGGGCGTTGGCCTCGGACACCTTGGCTGCGATGGCGTCGAGCCTCTGGACGGCGGCTTTCATCTGCGCGTTGTCGGCCGGGATCTTGGAGCCGTAGCGCGTCTGCACCTCCGTCATCAGTTTCTTGGCCTCCTCCATTTTGCGGTTGGCGCTCTGCAACTGCTTCTTGCCCAGGGCGGTGTCCGCCGCGGTCAACGCGGCGTCGATCTTCTTCAATTGGGAGACCACCACGCTGGGCAGATCGGGCGAGGCCGCCTGCGGTTCGGTCGCAACAACCGGCGGAGCGGCCGGCGCGGCGCTGCCTCCGACGGGCCGGCCCAGCCGTTTCTCCAGCTTCTGCTTGAGATCGTCGAATCGCGTCTGGAGTCCGGCCAGCTTCTCATGATTTGGCGCCGCCAGCGCGAGCTGGCCGATCAGGTCCTGGGCCGCGAGCACGTCCTTTTCCGCCTGGCCGGGCGAGGTCACGGTCTGGCGTTGCACGCTCGACAGCTTCGTTTCGATCTGCCGGACCAGCTCGGCCGGCTCGGCGGCGAGAACGGCCGTCGCGCTGCAGAACGACGCCGCCATCAGGGTGCTCAGGATGATTGCCGTTGTCCTCGATAGGCTTGTGTTGACTCGCATGCTCAATCTCCCGTTCGTCTCCGGATTCCGTTGTGGTCGTCCACGATTTGCGAGGGGGGCGTTCCATGCCGGTCGCCCTCTTGTCGCTCGCTCATTTTATCCTGTCCCGCCGGGCAGGGCAAACCCGGAGATCCCGTTTGCCGCGGGGCGACGTTGCGTGTGGGGGGCGAAACAGGGCACGGGAAGTCCGCCTATTGTCGCTTGACTTGGCCGAGGGGATTGCCGTATCATGGACTGTACTTCAGTCAGGAGCTCAGTATGCCTCGTGCGGGTCAGTCCATGGAACGGAGCGGGCGGCCGGAGGGATTTACGCTGATCGAACTCCTGGTTGTCATTTCCGTGATTGCCGTTCTCATGGCCGTCTTGATGCCGGCCCTCAGCCGGGCGAGGAAGCTGGGGCAGTCCGCGGTGTGCCAGGCCCACCTGCGCCAGTGGGGCACCGTGTTCTTCCTGTACACGGCCGAGAACAATGGGCGTTTCTGGACCGAGCACAACGTATGGCAGACCGGCGTGGAGCAGGGCGGCTGGATGCCCTATCTGAGCCGTCTGTACGGCGATATCGACAAGTTCAGAGTGTGTCCCTCGGCCAACAAGCTCAACGGCGTCGCCGGCGGCATCGGCACGACGTTCCAGCAGTGGGGCCCCGGGCCGATCATGGCGGCGCACCGATTCGGGCCGGACCGCAGCAAGAACTACGGCAGCTACGGCATCAATCTGTGGATCAACTCGGTCGATCCGCCGTCCACGATGGGCTGGCGGAGCCAGCCGAATCGACAGTGGAAGACCAGCCACGTCGGGCGGGCGGCGGAGATCCCCATGGTCGCCGACTGCACGTGGTTCGGGACCAACCCGATCAGTCCGGACGACAAGTCCTGGGCCAATGGAGGCGATCCGACGCCGACCCGGGATTGGTGGGAACAGAAGAACCCGGACGAGCCGGGCGACTGGAACTGGGACATGGCCCGGCTCACGATCGATCGGCACGGCCGGGGGATCAACGTGGCCCTGATGGACGGCGCCGCCCGGAAGGTGGTTCTCACGGACCTCTGGGAGTACAAGTGGCATCGGGAATACAAGCCGGTCCACGACGTGGAGATCGCGTGGCTGAAGTGACCGGCGCGGAATCGAAGCGGTCTTGATGGCGTGTGCAACTGCCGTTGCCGCCAATTGCAGCGGCGGACTCGATACGGTTCGACGTGTGACCCGGATGTGAACGCTGGGCACCTGTGACGGTCTTTGGGAAGGAGGTACGCCATGAGGAACAGAGCAGTCTGTTGGATGGGGTTATTTCTGATCCTGGTGTCGACCGGCGTGATCCGGGCGGAGCTGGTCGCTCACTGGAAGCTGGACGAGAAGGGGGGCACGACCGTCCGGGACTCCAGCGGCAACGGCTATGACGGCACGACCGTCGGGAACGTGACGTGGATCGAAGGCGTCGTCAAGGGAGCCCTGCAGGTGGACGGGAGCAGTGGATACGTCAATCTCGGCAATCCTCAGGGCTGGCCGGCGGGCAAGTCGCCGCGCTCCCTGTGCGGTTGGGGCCGGACGAATTCCGTCGCGTCGGGGTATCGGTGGATGGCGGCCTACGGTACGGCGGGCACCGGCCAGGCGATGTTCATCGGCCAGAACGGCGCCTCCATCATCGCCGGCGGCTACAACGGCGACGATGTCACGGTGAACAACGTCTGGCTGGTGGGCGAGTGGCTGCATGTCGCTCTGACGTACGACGGGACCACCGCGAGGGTCTACTCCAACGGCGTTCAGGTCGGCTCGGCGGCCAAGAACTGGAATCTGGTGCTCAACCGCGCGTTCCTGGGCGAGCAGGTCAATTCGGCTCGTGAGCTTTGGAACGGCGCGTTCGACGACGTGCGGCTCTACGACCATGTCCTGGCCGCGCAGGAGCTGCCGGCGATCATGGCCGGGGTGGGCGTCGAGCTCGCCAAGGACCCAGTCCCTGAGAACGAAGCGACGGACGTGCGATTCGACTCGGCGCTGAGCTGGACCCCAGGCGAGACCGCCGCCACGCACGACGTATACTTCGGAAAGAACTTCGTCGACGTGAACGAGGCCGACCGC
>JAAYVJ010000585.1 GCA_012517265.1 Planctomycetota bacterium
AAGATCTTCGTCGGCGAATACGCCGCCCAGAGCGTGGGCGTCGCCAGCCCGAACAACCGCAACAACCTCCAGTGCGCCCTGTCCGAAGCGGCGTTCATGACCGGCCTGGAGCGCAACGCGGACCTCGTCGCCATGTCATGCTACGCCCCTCTCTTCGGCCACGAGGAGCGATGGCAATGGCGGCCCGACCTGATCTGGTTCGACAACCTCCGGTCCTATGCGTCAGTCAACTACTACGTCCAACAACTCTTCAGCCTCAACCGAGGCGACGTGGTCCTGCCGGTCGAGGTCGCCGGTCAGGAGCCCCCGACCAGCAAGCAGCCGGGCCTGTACCCAACCTCCAGCAGGGACGAGAGATCCGGGGAGATCATCTTGAAGGTGGTCAACAGCGCCCCGCACGCGACGACGGCCAAGCTGAAGATCGAAGGCCGTCGCCCGATCCAGGGGACGGCAACTGTCTTGGCCGGCGAGAAACTCACCGACGAGAACACCCTCGCAGAGCCGAGGAAGGTAGTTCCCGTGAACAACTCCTTGAAGGGCGTCGGCGCCTCGTTCGACTACACGTTCAAGCCCTACTCGCTGACAGTCCTACGGCTTAGAACGAGGGTCCAGAGCTAAATTTGAATATCGAAATTCGAAATCCGAAACAAGCACGAATTCTCAAAACTCAAATGACCGAAACGCTGACGCACCCCGGGTGCTCCGTTTCGGTCATTTGAGTTTTGGTCATTTGGATTTGTTTCGGATTTCGAATTTGCCTTCTATAGTTTCGGCATGTTCTTGAGGTTCCGCTCGATCAGCTCGATTCGCTGCTTGACGCAGGCCGCGGACCGCAGCGGGTCCTTCGGCGTGTTCATGCAGTAATCGACCAGCTTCTCAACCGTCGTGGTCGCCACGTGACATCGGGTATCGCTGGAGGCGTAGTACAGGAAGATCTGGCCGTTCGGCCGGGCGATCCAGCCGTTGGAGAATGTAACGTTGGACACGTCGCCCACCCGCTCGACGCCCTGCGGAGCGAGCAGGTAGCCGCCGGGCTCGTGGATGAGCCGGCTCGGGTCTTCGAGCGAAGTCATGAAGGAGTACAGCACGTAGCGAAGCCCGGCCGCGGTGTTCCGCACGCCGTGGGCCAGATGGAGCCAGCCCTCGGCGGTCTTGATCGGCGCAGGGCCCAGGCCGTTCTTCACCTCGTTGATCGTGTGGTACTTGCGGTCCTGGACGATCTTCTCCTGCCCGAGCACGGCGTGCTCGATGTTGTCCGCCAGGCCCCAGCCGATCCCGCCGCCGGAGCCGGCCTCGATGAAGCCGTCCTGCGGCCGCGTGTAAAAGCCGTACTTGCCGTGCACGAACTCGGGATGCAGCACGACGTTCCGCTGTTGGGGCGAGCGGGTCTTGAGGTCGTCGAGCCGTTCCCAGGTCTTGAGGTCCTTCGTGCGTGCGATGCCGCACTGGGCGGTCGCGGAGGACAGGTCGCCCCGCTGGGCCTTGGGGTCCTTGCGTTCCGTGCAGAACAGGCCGTAGATCCAGCCGTCTTCGTGACGGACCAGGCGCATGTCGTAGACGTTGATGTCCGGATCGCTCGTCTCCGGCATCACGATCGGATAGTCCCAGAAGCGGAAGCGGTCGATGCCGGTGGGGCTCTCGGCCACCGCGAAGAAACTCTTGCGATCGACGCCCTCGACGCGAGCGACGATCAGGAACCTGCCGTCCAGTTCGATCGCCCCGGGATTGAAGGCGGCGTTGACGCCCAGCCGCTCCATGAGGTGCGGGTTCGTCGCGTGGTTCAGGTCATACCGCCAGAAGATCGGCGCATGCTCGGCCGTCAGCACAGGGTTCTCGTATCGATCGAACACGCCATTGCCGCTGGGGCAGGGCCGGTTCGGACGATTGATGAGAGCTTCATATTCCGCGACCAATTGTCGCAACCGCATGTTGAACTGTTCGTGATTCATTTCAAATCCCCTTGTCGTCGCTCGTCGCGCGGCCCCTTACCGCTCGCATTCCCTGCCGAGGGACAAGCGACGGGCGACAAGCGACGAATCATCTCCAAACAACACCGCCCATTGTGGTACGGGCCTTTCCAGGCTGAGACCTTGGGCTGGTCCGGGTCGGGCGTGCCGTCGGGCCGGATGCACCAGAACCATTCGCCTCGCTCGTGATCCACCACTCGATCCTGAATGAATCGCCAGCACCGCACGGCGGCCTCACGAAATGCAGCTTCGCCCGTGAGCTGCCAGGCGTTGAAGAAACCGACCACCGCCTCCGCTTGCGGCCACCACTCTCTGTTCGGATTGATGATTCGGCCGCCGCGGCCTTCATAGAGGAGGCCCCCGTCCTTGTCGAGTCCTTCATCGAGCACGGCCCGGGCCATCTTCACGGCCAAGGCCTGTACATCTGTCGAGAGCCGCGGACTGCCGAGCGTCTCGGCCGCTTCGCACAGCAGCCAACTGCCTTCGATATCGTGACCGAACGTGTAGCTGTCGGACTTCGGCGTCCAGGCCTCGTCGAAGAAATGCTGTAAGTGGGTCTGCTCGGAATTGACAATGTGCCGGCGGAAGACCTCGACCAGATCGCGGAGCCGCTCGACATGAGGCGGCTCGGACGACACTCGGACGAGATTCGTGTAGCCCTCCAGGACATGGAGATGATTGTTCATCGACTTCTTCTCGTTCATGTCCTTGTCGCTGAGCCGCATGTCCTCGCAGGGCCGCCAGTCGCGAGACATCACCTCGAAGTACCCGCCGTATTGCGTATCCGAAGCGTAGGATTCGATCAGATCGAAGACGTCGGTCGCCTGCCGCATCGCGGCGGGTTCGTCGAATGCGCGATAGTATTCCGCGAGCGCGTAGATGCAGAACGCCTGACCGTAGACCTTCTTCTTGTCGTCGAGCACGTTGCCGGCCGGGTCGAGTTCCCAGAAGTAGCCGCCGTGCCGCTCGTCCAGGAAACGCGTGATCAGATACTCGTAGGCCCGCCGGGCGAGGACCCGGTCCCGCTCGTCCCGTGTGTGCCG
>JAAYVJ010000086.1 GCA_012517265.1 Planctomycetota bacterium
TCCCAGCCCTTGCAGGCCAGCAGCGCGGGCAGGAAGCGGGCGAAGTTCACGCCGTAGCGGCGGGTCTCGCGCAGCACCGAGGCCGGGCCGGAAAACACGATCCGATAGCGGGACGGGCCCACCCGCTCGATCTCGTGCAGCAGGCGGGCCAGCTTGGCGTAGCGGACGATGGTCTTGAGATCGCGCGTCGCCGTGACGGCCACGCGTTCGGCGCGGTAGAGCGCGGCCTGGAGCTGCGCGACGTTGTAGCGGGACAGGAACGCCGCGGCGTCGGGATAGCCGGGGAAGGACTCGAGTTCCTGGAACGCGATGACGTCGCTGTAGAGGGCGGTCTCGATCTGCCCCCACGGCATCCCCAGCTCCCGGGCCAGTTCGGCCTTGGCCCGGGCCTCCTGATGCTCGAACAGGCGGTCGGGCTCCTGGACCAGCGGATGCAGACGTGCGGCCCGGGAGAAGACCTCCAGCCGGAGCTGGGAGGCCTTGCCCGCCGGATCGGCGCGGTAGACCGCGGCATCGTCGAGCAGCTTGCAGAAGGCCTGGATCCTGCGGACCGGGCAGTCGGGTTCCTCGGCCAAGACCGATTCGATCGCCTTGTGCAGGTCGCGTCGCCGCCGGCCGGCGCCGTCGCGATAGACCGCCAACATCCGCTCGGCGTAGTCGCGATAGTGCCGATGCGCCGCCTGCGTGAGCCGGTCGGGAATGGCCCGGCCGTCCTTATACTCGACGATGGACTGTTCGCTCGTAAGCATCGGTTCTTCGTCTCTTGCGGGAGCGTTCGACGTCTTTCGTGTCTTCGCAGACGACCTCGTACAGAGTGGCCCGCGCGTCGCCGGTGCGGCGCAGGACCCGGCCGAGCCGCTGGGTGGCCTGGCGCGTCGAGGCCTGCCCGCCGATCACGACGGCGACCTTGGCCTCGGGGACGTCCACACCCTCGTCGAGCACGCGATTGGCCACCAGGACGGTGAACCGCCCCTTGGCGAACCCGTCGAGCACGGCCAGCCGCTCTCGCTTGGGCGTGTGCGACAGGATGCTCGGCACGAGGAACCGCTTCGAGACCTCGACCGCCATGGCGTTGGAGCCTGCGAAGACGATCGTCTGCTGGCCGACGTGGAGGCGGAACAGGTCCTCCAGGACGCGGAGTTTTTCGGCGGCGCGGTCCTCGATGGATTGCTTGAGGTAGTAGGCCTTCTGGGCGTGGCGGGCCTGCGGGTCCCTGCCCATTTCCTTGCACAGGTCCTGCCATGAGTAGCCCGGCTGCTCCTTTCGCCGCGAGGTGATGAAGTGCCGCACGACCCGGCTGCACTGGTCGTACGTCGCCTGCTCGACGTCGGTCAAAGCGACCGGGATGCGGACCACGTCGAAGTCCGCCAGGGTCGAGCCCCGCACCTGGTGGAACGGCAGGCGGTACGCGACCGGGCCGACGAGCCAGTCGAGGTCCGCGTGGAGGCCGTCGGACCGCTCGGGCGTCGCGGTCAATCCCAGTCGCATCGGCGCTGCGCTGAGAATCGCGGCCTCCCGCCGGCACCGGCCGGGCAGGTGATGCTCCTCGTCGAAGATCAGCAGGCCGAAGCCGGCGCCCATCTTGTCCATGTGGATGTACGCGCTGTCGTAGGTCGTCACCGTCACCGGGCGGATGTCGAACGTGGTGTCGCCGACGACGCCGGCGTCGTAGCCGAAGACCTGGAGAATGCGGCGGTGCCACTGGTACATCAGGTCCCGCACGGGCGCCACGACCAGGGTCGCCACCTGCGCTTCGGCCATCGCGGCGAAGGCGACCTCGGTCTTGCCGGTCCCGGTGGGCATGACGATCTGGCCGCGGCGGCCGGCCCGAATCCAGGCGGCCAGCGCCTCGGCCTGCTCGGCCCGCGGCTCGGGCAGGTCTTTCTTCGGCCAGGACACGCGGACCGGCGAGGGCACCTCGTCGAAGAAGTCGCCGCCGAACCGCTGGGCCAGGGCGACGCGCATCGCCGCGTAGTGGATCGCGTCGCAACGCCAGGCTCCGACGCGGGAGTCCCACTTCCACACGGAACTCTCGGACAGAGCCGAAAGCTCCCTTGGCTGCGGCCCGGTCAACAGGAGCGTCCCCCGGTCGAAGGACAGGACAACGGGTTTCTCAATCATCTGGCGATTCATCGCAGGCGATCATAGCAGAAGGCCCGCCGATTCGCCACGCGATGTTGTTCCCGCCAAGACAGCACGCGTGAGCCGAGGCGCGGATCGCGGTTCTCGAATGCTGCGGATTCGGCAAAGAGAGGCACGAGCTTTTTCTCAATCATCCAGGAGTGATAACTCTTTATTAATGCCGTAGATACATCAGGTTCCCAAGACTGCGCGCCGGCTGCGGACGGTTTCCCTATTGCCGCACGACCGTGTCGCGATTAGAATGGTGTTAGAATCACAGGCACACACCACAGAACGTGAGCAGTGCTTCGATGACGGTTGTCCCTCCGGGCAAGGGTCGGTCGGAGGATTTGCCTGGAGAGGAAGGACTGGGGACCTCGGGGGGGCTCCCTTTACCCGCGTTTGTGGCCATGCGGAACTTCGGCGTCCCCCGGGCCGGGCTTGGTCTTGTCGACAGCGATCCCCCCGGAGGAAAGTCGCTCAGAACGTCAATCGCATTGTGGAAACTCGACCCATGACAAGATATCTGCTGCCGGCACTTCTGCTGCTGTCGTTGGCCGCTCCTGGCCGGGCGGAGATGCCCGTCACCTTTGCGGACGATCGCCTCAAGGAGGCCGTGGAGAGCGAACTTTGGGTCTACGACCCGACCCCGACCGACATGCTCGGGCTGCTCTCCCTGACCGCCAACTCGCGGGACATCGCCAGCCTGACGGGCCTGGAGCACGCCCTGAACCTGACCGTTCTGGAGATGACCCACAATCGCGTCAGCAGCCTGGCTCCTCTGGCGGGCCTGCCCAACCTTTCGTCGATCACGATGAACACCAACGAGATCGGCGACTTAAGCCCGCTGAGCGGATTGGAGAGTCTCACGAGCCTGAATCTGCACGCCAACCGCATCCACGACGTCTCGCCGCTGGCGGGATTGCCCAACCTCGAAACGCTGATCCTCCGCGTCAACCAGATCACGGACATCTCGGCCCTGGCCGGGCTGCCCCGCCTCAGAACGTTGAACGTCGAGGATAACCAGATCTCCAGCATCGCCGCGGTCGGCGGGATGGCGAACCTCCGCGAATTGCAGGCGGGATTCAACCGGATCACGGATCTGACGCCTGTCAGCGGCCTGACGAACCTGTCCTATCTGGACGTGCACAACAATCAGATAAGCGACATCTCGTGCCTGACAAGCCTGACGTCCCTCCGCCGGCTCGATCTGCGCAACAACCCGCTGAACCAGAGTGCCTATGACGACTACCTTCCGCAAATCGAGGCGAACAACCCCGGCATCTACATCGACCGCGACTCGCACGCCGGGTGCATCCTGCGGATCTCCTCCACCGCCGGCGGATCCGTGATCGATCCGGGGGAAGGCGAATTCACCTACGACTACGGCCAGACCGTTCGCATCGAGGCCAAGCCCAATCCCGGTTTCAGATTCACCGGCTGGTCCGGCAGCCACTCCAGCGTGCAGAACCCGACGTCCGTCACCCTCGGCGCGGACGCCTCCATCCGCGCGACGTTCGTCAGCCTCCTGACCGAACTCTACGTGGACGACGACGCCCCGGGCGACCCCAAGCCGCTCGACAATCGGACGAGCGACCCTCAGGAGAACGGCACGTTCGAGCATCCGTTCGATCGTATCCAGGAGGCCCTGGACGTCGCGGCCGACGGCGCGTCGATCGTCGTGTCGCCCGGCGTCTACCGGGAGAACATCGACCTGCTGGGCAAGCGGGTCTATCTGACCGCGGTGGACACGCGGAACCTCCACGCCGGTCCCTGCGCGACGATCGAAGGCCAGGGCAACGGCCCGACCGTGCGAATCCGCTCCGGCGCAGGCGCCGCGTGCAGTCTGACGGGGTTCGTCGTCACCAAGGGGGCGGGCCAGCCCGCCGGCGCGATCGAGTGCACCGGCGCCAGCCCGACTTTGAGCCATTGCCTGATTGCGGGGAACCGCTGCTTCGACACCGGGGGAGCCGCGATTCGATTCGAGAACAGCCGGGCCGTGCTGATCCACTGCACGATCGCCGACAACTGGGCCGGACCTGAGGGGGCCGCCCTGACGCTCGTCAATAGCGACATCACCATGACCAACTCCATCGTCTGGGGAAACAGTCCTCAGGAGATCGCCAAAACAGACGCGAGCAAACCGTTCATCCGATACTGCGCAGTGCGAGGCTGGTGGCCCGATCTCGGCAACATTCACGCGGACCCGCTGTTCGCCGCCCGCGGGTCGTGGGTGAACCGCGACAAGCCCGAGGAAACGCTCGATCCCCAAGACGCACGAGCCGTGTGGACGGGGGGCGACTACCATCTGAAATCGCAGGCGGGCCGCTGGGACCCCGCGGCCCAAACCTGGGTCTTCGATGTCGCGACAAGTCCCTGTATCGACGCCGGGGCCCCGCAAGACGCAATTGGCGACGAACCGGCCCCCAACGGCGGCATCGTGAACATGGGCGTCTACGGCGGGACCACCGAGGCAAGCAAGAGCCGATGACCCCCTATCGATAGGGGGTTGCATGCTATCTAGAGCCATATTTGGGGGGAAGAGCCCAGGCACTCTGCGCTCCGGCGCCGCAGGCGTCCGCCAGAGAACCGCGAATGGCGCCCGCCCGCCATCCATCTGGCATGAAAAGACCAGGATTTATCTTGGCGATCGACCTGCAGAACGATATAATAGCAAGTCACGAGATAAACTTGGCAGTCCGCCCAGGTCTCTGGGCGACGAGGTGCTGGAGGATGAGATGAGATGCGGATGGTTCACCCTTGCACTGTTGTTTGCGCTGGTTGATTGGACGCGGGCCGATTCGCCGGTGCATATCCCCGATCCGGGGCTCAAGGCCGCTATCGAGGACGCGCTGTGGGTCTGCGATCCGACCGCGGAGGACATGCTGGCCCTGACCCATCTGGACGCGCAGGCTCGGAGCATTGAGAGTCTGACCGGACTGGAAGCTGCGGTGAATTTGCAGAGTCTCAATCTCCGCTTCAATCACATTCGCGACGTGACCCCTTTGGGCGGCCTGACGGATCTCGGCTCACTGTATCTCAACGACAACGAAATCCCGGACGTCTCTCCGTTGGGCGGCCTGGTGAACCTGTACCACCTGGATCTTCACGACAATGACATCAGCGACATTTCCGCCCTGTCGGGCCTGGTCAACGTGACGTTCCTGGCCCTCCGCCAGAATCCGCTCAGCGACATCTCCGCCCTGTCGGGCATGAGCAAGCTGGCGGACCTGTCGCTCCTGGAAACGCAGGTCAGCGACATTTCCCCTCTGGCGAATCTCACCTCGCTGCGGTACGTCGATCTGCGGGACTGCCCGCTCAACGACGAGGCCTACGATGTGCACATCCCCCAGATGATGGCCAACAACCCCGGCATCGAGATCGAGACCGATCCGCTCCGCGGCCGCCTGCTGTCGCTGTCTTCGACGTACGGCGGGTCCGTGGTCGAGCCGGGCGAAGGGGATTTCGTCTATCCGTTCGACACGCTGGTGCACCTCAAGGCGGTGGCCGATCCGGGATTCGTCTTCGCCGGCTGGACGGGGCCCTTCCCCATCGCGACCGCCAGCGCCGACATCTTCACCGAACGGAACTACCAGTTCAAGGCCCACTTCCGGAGCCTGCGCGACACTCTGTACGTGGACAACAGCATCCCGGCCGATCCCAACGCGGACGGTTCTCCCGAACACCCGATTCCGACCATCCAGAACGCCCTGGAGGTGGCCTCCGACAGCGTGACCGTCCTCGTGGCCCCGGGCGTCTATCGCGAGAACATCAATCTGCTTGGCAAGAAAGTCGACTTGGCGGCGTTCGATCCCCGCAACCCTGAGGGGGGCCCCTGCGTCACGATCGAAGGCGTCGCGGTCGGCAAGCCGGTCGTGCTCATCGGCGCCGCAAGCGGCTCTCAGTGCAGTCTCTCCGGCTTCGTCATCACGCGAGGACGCGGAGATCTCACCGCCGCAATCGAATGTTCCGACGCATCCCCCCGGATCAGCCACTGCCTGATCGTCGGCAACCGCTGCACCGATCCCAACGGCGCGATTCTGCGGTTCACCGAGAGCCGGGCCGCGATCATCCAGTGCACCATCGCGGACAATTATGCCGGCGAGAACGGCACGGGCATCGTCCTGGTCAACAGCAGCATCACCATGACCAACTCGATCGTCTGGAACAACCGGCCCTCCGAGATCGCCGCCCGCGGGACGTCGCACCCTCTGATTCGCTACTGCTGCGTCCGCGGCTGGTGGCCGGACTTCGGCAACATTCACGGCGATCCGCTGTTGGCCCTGCCCGGCCTCTGGGTCGATCCGGAGGATGCCGCGAAAATCCTGACGTGCCACGATCCTCGCGCCGTCTGGACGGACGGGGATTATCGTCTGCAATCGCAGGCCGGGCGGTGGGACCCGGCCACGTGTGCCTGGCGGTGCGACGGGGCGACCAGTCCCGCGATCGACGGAGGCGATCCGGCCGATCCGGTCGGACGGGAGCCGTCTCCGCATGGCGGGATCGTCAACATGGGCGCCTACGGGGGCACCGTCGAGGCAAGCAAGAGCCTGACGGGTATCTAGGAGAGCCATCCAGGGGGTTCTTGCCGGCGGCGGAGCGGCCGCCGGCCGGCGAAAGGAGCGGACGCTGGCGAGAGCGTCCTGAAAAAGCGGTGCGCCACGGCGACCTGGTTTCGCGTGGCACAAGCGGAGAGAGACAAATGAGAACGCGATGTGGCCTTGTGGCGGTGCTACTGGCAGGGTGTGCCTGTTGCGCGCGTGGAGAATCCCCCTTGAACATCCCGGATCCAGTGCTGAAGGAAGCGATCGAGAGGGCCCTGTGGATCTCCGATCCGACCCCGACGGACATGCTGTCGCTGACGCAACTCAGCTACGTCGAGGACTGGGGCGAGCAGGAACGGGGGATCGCCAGTCTCACCGGCCTGGAGTATGCCGAGAACCTCCGCAGCCTGACGCTGCGATTCAACACCTTCAGCGACATCTCCGCCCTGGCGGGACTGACGAATCTGACCTCGCTGGAGCTGTCCCAGAACCGGATCAGCGACATCTCGCCTTTGTCGGGCCTGACCGAGCTGTGCTATCTGAACCTGCACGGAAACTCCTTTTCGGACATCTCGCCCCTGTCGGGCTTGTCACAGTTGGAGGTGCTGATCCTGCGTTTCAACAACATCAGCGATCTGCAGGGCCTGGGGTCGCTGACGAAACTGCGGGAGTTGGACCTGGGAGAAAACCAGATCAGCGACATCTCGGGCCTGTCCGGCCTGGGCCGCCTGTCGAACCTGAGGCTTTGGCGCAACACGATCAGCGACATTTCGCCGCTGTCCTCGCTTGGCGAGCTTAGAACCCTGGACCTGTCGCGCAATCAGATCAGCGACATTTCCGCCCTGGGGGCGTTGCGCAAGCTGCAGAGCGTCGACCTCACATCCAACCAGATCCGGGACCTTTCGGCCCTGTGCGGGCTGACCTCGCTGTCCAGCCTCCGGCTGAGGGACAATCCGCTCAGTTCGGAGGCCTACGACGTCCAGATCCCGCGGATCGTCGCGAACAACCCCGGCGTCTTCATCGAGCAGGAATCCCACGCCGGCCGGCTCCTGTCCCTTTCCTCGACGCCTGGCGGATCCGTCATCGATCCCGGGGAAGGCACCTTCACGTATGAACTCAACGAGATCGTCCGGATCGAGGCCAAGGCCGTCTCCGGATTCACGTTCGCGGGGTGGTCCGGCAACCTGTCCTCGAACAAGAACCCGGCCTCGATCGCCATGAGTCAGGACTACGCCATCAAGGCCAGGTTCCTGAGCCCAAGGGCCGGGATCTACGTGGACGACGACGCCCCGAACGATCCGGCCCCCGGCGATCCGACCATCAACGATCCGGAGGCGGACGGCTCGCCCGAGCGGCCCATCGCCACCATTCAGGGGGCGATCGACGTGGCGCAGAACGGCGCCGTCGTCTACGTCCTGCCGGGCGTCTATCGCGAGAACATCAATTTCCTCGGCAAGAAGATCCAGTTGATCGCGATGGATCCGCGCAATCCCGACGCGGGTCCCAGCGCGACGATCGAGGGCATCGGCGGCGGGCCGGTCGTCATCATCGGCGACGGCAGCGGCGCCCAGTGCGGCCTGTCCGGCTTTGTCATCACCCGCGGAAGAGGCGACACGGTCGCTGCAATCGATTGCTCCGGATCTCATCCTCAGATCTCCCACTGCCTGATCGTCGGCAACCGCTGCAGCGATCCCAACGGCGCGGTCCTGCGGTTCCACCAGAGCCGGGCCGTGCTCACCCAGTGCACGATCGCGGACAACTACGCCGGGGCGGACGGAGCCGGACTGGTCCATGAGGACAGCGACATCACCGTGACGAATTCGATCTTCTGGAACAATCGGCCCGTGGAAATCCTCTGTCGGGACGACAACCGCCCCTTCATTCGCTACTGCTGCGTCCGCGGCTGGTGGCCCGACCTGGGCAACACGCATTCCGATCCGCTGCTGGCCCGTCCCGGCCGGTGGACCGATCCGGCGGATCCGTCGGTATCGCTGGCGCCCGGCGATCCTGGCGCCGTCTGGTTGGACGGCGATTACCACCTGAAATCGCAGACCGGCCGGTGGGATCCGGCCGTGGGTTCCTGGGTGCGCGACGCGGCGACCAGTCCGGCGATCGACGCCGGCGATCCGGCCGGACCGGTCGGGCAGGAACCCTCTCCCAACGGAAGAATCGTCAACATGGGCGTCTTCGGGGGAACCGCCGAAGCCAGTATGAGTCGCTAAACCATGGCCGCCATTATCGCGATATAAGAGTACGATTATGAATCGAAACCAAAGGTGCCGTGTTCTGTTGGGGTGGTCCGTCGCGGTTTTCCTGGCCGCAACCTGTCGAACCGTCTGCGCCGAAGCGCCGATAATCAGCCCGTCGAACTACTGGAAGAACGGACTTGCCTATCCCTACGACCCGTTCTGCAACAGCCGCTTCGTCGACGGCAAGCCCAAGTGGGTCAAGTTCACGATCCTCTTGGAGCCGTACGACCCGAACGTCGTCTACTTTCAGGACAGCAGCAAATATGTGTTCCACTACACGTTCGCCAACGAATGGCTCGATCCATTCCGCGGGATGACCAACGCGCAGTACAACGCCGTAACCCTGTTCGAGAAAGGTCAGAAGGCCATTCTGGGCGCGGTTGTCCTGCCTCCGGTCGTGATCTGGCCGACGGAGCCGAAGGTCCGCGAATACGGTATTCAGTTCATCCGACAGGATCCGTTCACAAAAGAGCAGATCCGGGACCTCTTCAATCGGGTCAAGGCCCGGATCGCGGCCCCGGACGACGTGCAGGTGTTCTATTTTCCGACATATGAACAGCAGGCGTCCGCGACGGCCAATCGCGACTGGTTCGAGGCCCAGGGAATCCGTCTGGGCTCGACGGCCAGGTGGGCCCAGGGCGACACCTGCTACTCGCAGGGCTGGGCGTTCGGCAAAGTCACCTACGTCCCGGGGAACGAAATCGCCTCCGCCTACCACAGCGGCCGCCTGAAACCGACGGACATCCTGCTGACCGACGGCGTGCCCGCCGAGGTCCCCTTCGTCGCGGGCATCATCTCGCTGGCCCCTTCGACGCCCAATTCCCACGTCGCGATTCTGGCGCGGACATACATGGTCCCGTTCGTCCATCTGGCCCTGGCCGCGGACGCCGCGCGTATCCAGACGCTCGTGGGACGCCGGATCGTGTTCAGCGCCTACGAGGACGACTTCGGCGCCGACGTCTGGATCGCCGACACCGAGGGCCTCATGGACGATGCCGCCGCAGAACGGATTCTCGCGCTCAAGGCCCCCGCCCCCCTGGCCATCAAGCCGACCGCGTCCCTGGGGACACTGGGCGTTCCCACGGAGGGGCTCCAGGCCGCGGACATGCAGTTCGTGGGAGGCAAGGCCGCCAACTTCAGCTTGTTGCGGGCCGCGGTGCCGGGCAACTCCCCCTATGCGATCGCGCTGACATTCGACCTGTGGAAGGCGTTTCTCGATCAGCCGCTGGCCCCGGTCCCGGCTCTGTCCCTCATGCCCGGCGAGCACCTGCTCCTCTGGGCCGACGGCCAGACCGAGCAGGGCCTCACGCACACCAGCTTCAAGCTGAACAAGGAGGGCGAGACGATCGGCCTGTACGACGTGGACGGCGCGACGCTCCTGGACTCGATCGAGTACGGACCCCAGACCCGCGACGTCTCCTATGCCAGGTCCGTCGATGGAGGCGGATCGTGGCAGCCGTGCCCTTTCCCCACGCCGGGAGGACCCAATTCAAATGTCCCCGGGCAAACCGCCGGCGGCCTGGTCATCAACGAGTTCATGGTCGACAACAAGACGACCGTCGAGGACCCCGTCGAGCCCGGCGACTATCCCGACTGGATCGAGCTGTACAACGCGTCGGAGGAAGCGATCGCTTTGAACGGCCTGCACCTGACCGACGACCCGAACGATCCGACCCGCTGGCAGATCCCCTCCGAGATCTTCGCGCCCACGTTGCGCGAGGAAATCGCGCGACGCCTGTCGAAGTACACGACCTATCCCCCGGCCGACATGCAGATGTTGTCGCGGGATCTGGCCTCGATCCGAAGTCTGTTCACGGACGCCGGGGTCACGAGATTCGATGACGACCTGCGAGAGGGCGTAATCGATGTACTCACGGATCCGTCGTACGGGTTCGATCCGAACGTCCCCCTGCGGTTCCGCAGCTCGACCAACGTCGAGGACAGCGTCGATTTCATCGGCGCCGGACTCTACGACAGCTTCAGCGGCTGCCTGGCCGACGCGCTGGACGCCGACGATGCCGGACCCTGCGGCTGCGATCCAAACCGCGACTCGGAGAAGGACGTCTTCCACGCGATCCGCCAGGTCTTCGCCAGTTTCTACAACGACAACGCCTATCTGGAGCGTCTGCGTCACGGGCTCGACGAGTCCGACGTCGGCATGGCCGTGGTGGTCCACCACTCCTTCCCGGACGAGATCGAGCTGGCCAACGGAGTCGCCACTGTGCAGCGAAGCGGGCCGCAGGCCAACACGTACATCGCGATGGTCACCCAGCAGGGCGCCGTCTCCGTGACCAACCCCGAGGACGGCTCCATTCCCGAAGAGGTCTCCGTGACGGTCCTGCCGTCGGGCAGCATCGCATGGCCGGAGTTCAAACAGGCGTCGAGCCTCGTCCGACTGGGCGAAACCGTCATGACCGGCACCCTGCGGGGCAAGTCCATCCAGGGCGCCAGCGACTATATGGACCTGGCGACCCTGCTGCTTTGCATCAGCGGCGAGTTCGAGCGCATCACCGGCAAACAGGAATACATCCTCGACCTGGAGTACAAGAAGGTCGCGTCCGGCGGCCGGGTGCTCCCGCAGGGCGGGCTGGTCGTCAAGCAGGTCCGGCAGGTTCCGTCGTCCGACCGCATGCAGGCGACTTACCTCGTCAATCAGCCCACGCAGTTCGAAGTCTACGCGGGCGAAGTCGAGCTGATGGACACGGTGGACGTGTTCGCCGACCACCGCCTGAAATCCCGCTGGACGATCCAGACCCGCAGCACGGTCCTGGACGCCAACGCTCTCGGCGAGAGCCTCTACACCGAGATTCAGTGCGAGTACCTCGACGGGGACACCGTTCGCACCATTTCCGGGCAGATCTCCGCCCTGCCGGAGGCCCGGCACAGCGCCTACGGCGACGACACGGTCGACACGTGGGAACTGCACGGCCTGGCCAATCCTCGGGCCTACCATCTGCGGACGACCGACATCCCGATGACAGTCCCGCCGACGCAGCGGCCGATCCTGGGTCCGGCGGACCTGGGCTGCTCCGGCTATCGCGTGCCCTACCGGTTCCTGACGCTCAACGTGGATTTCGCCAATCCGGTCATGTCGTGGAACCCGCTGGGAATGCGGTATGCGTCGAACAACCGGGTGTACCTGTGGGCCTGCCCGCCCGCGTCGAACGAGGATCTGCCGCAGGAGAGGAGCCTCACCTACCACGGGGTCACGATCCAATCGCACTTCTACTATCCGCCCCTGCCCAAGGGACTCACCGAGTGGGAACTGGGCGGCGGCAACACCGCCCCATTGAAACGATGGGACCATACGGTCATCGAGGGGCTGACGAGCGAGCCGATCGTCCTGAAGGGGTACTACTCGCAGACGTTCCGTCCGGAGCACCACAATATCGTCGAACACTTCTTGTTCGAGCCAAGACTGGAGCCTGGGATCTCCCCTGAGATTCTCGGCCAGTTGCAGAGCAAGCGCATTCGATTCATTCACATGATTCTGGACAAGGACAACACAGGCGCGAACGAATCGCGGATCGTCGCATACGATTTCAGCGAAGTCCCGACCGATCTCAACGCCGGCTTCACCGGCGACTGAGCTCGTAGCCGCAGTTCAAGGCGTCCGGCCAAGGGTGCTTGAATCGCGCAAGGAAGATCTCAGTTGCGCTTCGCGACCGGGCGACATTGGTTTCGATGCCGACCCCGACGGTGGATCCGGACGCCGGGGGTGATCCGGCGAGAACGATCCCCTATCGCGAGCGGCTCCTCGTGCGGGAACGCGACGCTGACGGCTTCGGAGCCGGACGCTCCAGATGGAACGCCTCGATCAGATCGTCGATGATCTTCTGCGACATGGCCACGTGGCCGCCGATCGGCTGGGCGTCGAGCACCGCCTCGGCCGAATGCTCCAGGACTTCGAGCTTGTCGAAGGCCGACAGGACGTTCTGGCCGACCACCATCACGCCGTTGTTGCAGAGCACCGCGGCGGGGCTTTGGAGAGCCAGCGTCGCGGTCAGAGCCGCAAAGTCGTTGAAGACGGTCTCGAACGGCAGCAGGCTCACCTCGCGAACGAAGACGTAGCTCTCGGGAATCGTGTACGTATCGATCGAGCGGTGACAGACGCTGAACGCCATCGCGTTGACCGGGCAGGCGTTGATGATCGCGCCGATCTCCGGATGGGCGTCGTAGAGGGCTTTGTGCGAGAAGACCGCCCGGCTGGGGTGCTTGCCGAATTCCTTCTTGCCCTTGCGGATCATGACCAGGTCCTCGGGCAACACGGAGTGGCGGTCCAGCGGGTACGGCGTGATCAGGAACTTCTCACTGTCGATCCGGGCTGAGAATGTGCCGGTCGTCGTGGTCAGCAGGCCCTGGCGGTAGCCGCGTTCGATGAACTTGCAGAGCTGGTTGCGAAGGTCCTTCTCGCGGATGGTCATCATGGTCGGATCGTATTCGAACGAATCGATCGGAACGTCGCTCTTGCTCTGGAGCTGGAGCTGCTGGTCGGTCAGGAACTTCGGCTCGCCCAGGCCGTGGGCCTTGATCAGGATCTTGCAGCAGACTTCGAGCGTCTCGAACTTCTGGAACGCCTCCTGGAGGGTCTTGCCGCCGCAGCAGACGCCGTGGTTCTCCAGGATCACGCTGTCGAAGCCCTCCTCGAATTTCTGGGCGATCTTGACGCCGAGATCCTCGCTGCCGGGCGTGCCGTACGGGGCGAACGCCACCGCGCCGTTGGATCGCCAGGCCTGGTGGAACAGCTTGGTGTCGGGCACCTTGTGCGCGATGCTGAACGCCACCAGGGCCATCGGATGCGCGTGGACGACCGATCGCAGGTCCCGCCGGGCCGCGTAGATCGCCTTGTGGAACGGATACTCCGAGGACGGCTTGTGCAGCCCCTCGATCCGGCCGTCCGCCCGGACGCAGACGATGTCGTTGGGCGTGAGGGTGCCCTTGTCGACGCCGGTCGGGGTGATCCACATGTCGCCGTTCTCGTCGAGGATCGACAGGTTGCCCCCGGAAGTCGTGGTCATCTTGTATCGGTAGATCCGCTGCATGGTGAGCACCAACTCATCCCGCGGATGCAAATACTCGTAACGCATGTTGTGGCCTTCAAATCAATGATGTCTCTTCAATGCCTCTATATACCACTTTACGGACGAAAGTTCAACCCAATGCACCCTATTGCGACAGATGTGTCATGCATGTCCAGCGTCCGGGCGGGGGTGGACGGATCCAAACAAGAACGCCCTGGCCGAAGAGAATGCCGGCCAGGGCGTATCATAACTCCAGTATTTCTAAGGTATTAGGTCAACCAGGCTCAATACTCACGGTCCCTGGTGATGCCCGGCTGCGGAACGGGGTATCTGCCGTTTGCATCGGGCTGCAGCGGCGCCGGCGAATCCATCGTCAGCTTGTCCAGGCCGGGGGCCATCTCGTGAGGACAGTTGAGCATCTGTTCGAACGTGATCTCCTGGCCCGTATGGGCGGACATGCGGCCCATGCTCGTCACGAGGCTGCACTCGACGCCGTACTTGACCTCGTTGTACGGCTTGTCGGCCCGGATGGCGTCGACCAGGTCGTTCCACTCGTTCTGATATGGATCCTGCTGGTCGCGGGGGACCCTGGACTGCCAGACGGCGGTCCCTTGGGTCGGATCCTGACCCTTGTAGATGCTGGAGGGCTGGCCGCAATCGCCGCTCTTGGACGCGATGGCGACGCCCTTCGTGCCGTGCAGATAGCTCGCGTACGGGCTGGCGCAATTCTCCATGCAGCGGCCGTCAAAGAAGAACTTCGAGCCGTCGGCATAGGTGTACTCAACGGAGTAGGTGTCGAAGTTCTGGTCCACGTAGGTGATCCCTTCGGGACTCTGGCGATAATGCCTGCCGCCCAGGCCCATTGCCTTGACCGGCCACTCGCCCTTGATCCACCCCAGATGGTCGATGATGTGGATGTAGAAGTCGCTGAAATTGCCGCCGCTTGCCCAGATGAAGCTGTGGAAGCGTCGGATCTGGTAGCACAGATCGCTGATGTCGGCCGGTTTCGGCGGGGAATTGAAGAATCCGGCCGGGCCGTGCATCCGGTAGCCGCGTTGCAGAATGACGTCGCCGATCTCGCCGTCCTGGACGCGTTTGACCAGTTCCTGGAGAGCCCGGCTGTGGCGGGACATCAGACCGACGCCGACCTTCAGGTTCTTGGCCGAGGCCTGCTCGCCCAGAGTGAACATCCGCTTGCTGGTCGGACCGTCCACGGTGACCGGCTTTTCCATGAAGACATTGAGTCTCTTCTCAATGGCGTAGGTGAAATGCACCCAGCGGAACGCCGGTGGCGTCGCAAGGATCACGATGTCCCCGGGCTTGAGGCAGTCCATGGCCTTGCGGTAGGCGTCGAATCCGAGGAACTTGCGGTCCTCGGGCACATCCACCTGGTCGTTGTACCTCCCTTTCAGACCCGCATAACTGTCCTTGAGCCGGTTCTCGAAGGCATCCGCCATCGCGACCAGCTTGATCGGACCTTGCTTGACACTCAATGCGTTCGCCGCCGCGCCCGTGCCTCGGCCGCCACAACCGACCAGAGCCACCTGAAGCGTGTTGTTCTCGCCGGCGTACGCGCGGGCGCCAAGTCCCATCGCCAGCGACGAAACCGCCGCGAGCTTCCCCGTATCTTTCAAGAATTCACGACGCGACGTGCTCTTGCCGATGATCTCGCTCATAGGGATCTCCTGCTACGTTTGGTTTGCCTTGGCCGATAGTTGTCTGTCCACGATCCCGGCCACCGGATCGCAACGGAATCTCTTTAGTGCACTCATGGCCTGCCATTATCCGCGATGTGGCGGATTGGGACAAGCTTTTTTCGCCCGGGCGAGAACCCCCTGGAATGGGAACGACCTGCCAGCCCTCGGTGCCGAAGCGGATGTCCCGCTCGACGAATTCCCAGAGCACCACCTTCTTGCCCTCCAGCAACGAGGGCTTGCGGGCCAACTGCTGGCGGACCAGGGTCGAGGCCCCGCCGTCGCTGATGACGCTGGTCAGGCCGAAGCCCAGCTCCTTTGCCAGATGGGCGACGAACCCGCCGCTGGTGGGCTCGTCCCGCTCGTAGATCCGCAGGAAACTGTCGCCCAGGACGAGAATCGGGGAGTTCGGATCGTCCGCATAGGGCTTGCCGGTCCCGGCGTCGATCACCTGCTCGCAGTCCATTCTCTGCGGCTCGAAGAGTCTCTCCACCTGCGGCACGCGGATCATCTTGAGCACGTCGCCGTACCGCTCGACAGGCATCGATTTCGCCTCGTATCGGGCGGAGCCCTTCTGCACCCAGCCGGCTTCGAGCAACCTGCGAGCCGCCGCCTCGGCCGCGAGCTTCATGCCCTCCGGCGACCAGTGGCTGTCCTGGGCCAGGTAGCACGGCGGAGTCCCTGCCTTCTCGGTCGCCTGATGGTAGAGCTCGAAGAGATCGAGCACCTCCACCCCGGCGGCCTTCAGTTCCGCCAGCACGTCGCGCGTCCCGGCGTTGACGGTCTCGACGCGAGCGGCCCGCGCCGCCAGCATGCCGGGATAGACGCTCGCCTTGTTCGGCGCAGGCATCACCAGGAGCTTGACGCCGCGTTTGGCCAGGTCGTCGCGGAAGGCCAACACGGCGTTCAGAACCTCCTGAGTCGACGGCGCCGGCTCGATGAGATACTGCACCGCCGGCCTGTAGAAGAACCAGCCGTCGCGGCCGAGCAGGGCCTTGTCCCCCGTGTCCCGCAAGAGAACGAACCTCGCGGCCTGCATCCAGGGGCGGACGGCCTGCGCCGCCGTGCATCCGCTTTCCAGACTGCTTTCGAGACGCCGGAGGTTCGCCTGCGTGGGCTTGCGGCGGAGCAGTTCGAGGATCTGCGGCGAATCGCCCTTTCGAAGATCGCAGATCACCTGGCTGGGAGCGACGACGCCCACCATCATGAGGAAGGCCGCGATCAGACAGATGGATTGTACGCGACTGGCCGCCACCGCGTCACCTCAGAACTGAAAGTACAGAAACGATCGGAACGACTGGGCGAACATCGTCGTCAACGACAAGGCGAACAGGATTGCCAACGTCACGACCTTCGGCCAACTGAGCCGCCGGACCCAGTCGAATCCTTGCACAGGCTGGAACACCAGAACTGTGCACAGAGCCATGAAGAACAAACTGCCTCGCGTGTAGATCGCCGCGCTCAGGAGAGACGACCCGCCCTGGGCCCGCTGAGGCCAGGACATGATCGACAGCAGCCGCCAGGCATCCGAAAGGTCCGCGGCCCGGAAGATCACCCAGCCGAGCAGGACAAGGAAGAAGGTGTTGCAGCGTCCCAGAAGTCCCGTCGGCGCCGCGGCCCCCATGTTCTTCTGCCATCGCTCCGCGATCAGCCAGAATCCGTGCCACGCACCCCAGACGATGAACGTCCAGCCGGCCCCATGCCACAGGCCGCACAACAGCAAGACGATCAGCAGATTGAGATACGTTCGGCCCGTCCCGGCCCGGCTTCCGCCCAGTTGGATGTAGAGGTAGTCCCTCAACCAGCTCGACAGCGAGATGTGCCACCGCCGCCAGAAGTCGCTGAAGCTCTCGGCCCGGTACGGGGCGGCGAAGTTGCGGGAGCACTCGAACCCGAACATCAACCCGACGCCGATGGCCATCTCCGAGTAGGCGGAGAAATCAAAATACAACTGGAACGAGTAGGCCAGGGCGCCGTACCACGCGTCGATCGTCCCCGGCGACGCGGCGGCGAACACGGCGTCCGCCACCTGCCCCATCGCGCTGGCCAGCAGGATCTTCTTGGCGAACCCCAACATGAACAGGGCCGCGCCTCGGGAGAACCTCTCGATTGTCTGCGAACGGCCCAGAAGCTGTTCGGCGAATGTCGGCAACGAATCCGACTTCGAATCGATCGTCCCGAATCGCTGGATCGGGCCCGACAGAAGCTGAGGGAAAAACGAGACGTAGCAGGCGAAATCCAGCAGAGACCGGGCCGGCGGCGACTGCCGGCGGCAGACGTCCACGACGTAGCCGATCACCTTGAACATGTAGAACGAGATGCCGACCGGCAAGGCGATCCGCAGCACGGGCCACGCGTCATGCCCGACGAGCGAGAGAACGTGATTGAGGCTCTCCTCGACGAACCCCGCGTACTTGAAGAACGCCAGCGCGCCCAGATCCGCCGCAACGGCCAGGGCCGTCCACAAAACTCGCGATCCCTTTGCTTCAGACGCCGCGACGGCCAGGGACAACCCGTAGTTGACCACGGTCACCGCCAGCAGCAGCCCCGCAAACCAGGGGCTCGCCCAGGCATAGAACACGTACCCGGCGGCCAGCAGAACCGCGTTGCGAATCCTCGGCCATCGCTGGGGAACCGCGTGGTAGAGCAGCAGAACCGCCGGCAGGAAGTAGAACAGGAAGATGTGGGACGTGAACGCCATCTGTCACTTCTCGGCCCTGTCGGTCCAGACCGCCCAATAGACCGGGTCGTTCACCTCGCCGAAGTACTTGTTGATGACGCCGCCCATGTAATGATCGTCGATCGGAACCTCCATCGCCATCCTGTGAACATCGCCCACACGGAACTGCTTCACGTTGCCGCCGATCTCCTGAACCCGCGCGTCCGCCACGCTGCCGCGAGGCTCGGCCGGATTGTAGTGCCCGACGTAGATCACATCCTTGTCCACCTTGCCCCGGTGAACCTGCAGGACCTTGTACTTCATCACGTGCGCGTAATCGTACATCGGGTCGTCGATCAGGTCGCCTCGGATCTCCTCCAGCCGGGCCGTGACCTCGATGCTGCCGCGGGTCGTGACATTCGGGTCGACCGCCGCCGCCGGCTGCGTCTTCTTGGCGCAGGAGGCCCCCAGCCACACGAGCGACAGCAACAGCACGGTCGAGACTGCTTTCATTTGCCAACTCCTATCTCGGCGTAGGTCCAACACGGCTCCCAGCCTTCGACAAGCTGGAGCGTTACGGCTTCCTTGGCGTCCGGATGCACCTTTCGAAGCGCCTCGCTCGCCCCGGCGATCGCGGGGGCGTTCTCCATCCGCATCACGCAGATCGGCGCCCCGGAATCCTCGGAACCGCCTCCGTCCTTGGCGCACCGCGTGAACAGCACGTACTTGCCGTCCGGCGAGAGGGCCCCGCCGTAGATGTGATAGCCGTCCTCGCCGTAGATCATCCGCGCGCCCTGGCCGTCGCCGCCGCTCATCCAGAGTTGCGTGAAGCCGTAGCCATCCTGGCCCGCGGGCCGCGACGGGAAGATGATGTGTCGGGAATCGGGGAACCAGTCCGGCGTGCAGCTCTGGAACTCCTGCACGATGTTCAACTCGCCGGTCTGGGCGTTCATCCGCACGACGGTCCACATGATCCGCGCGTTCGCCACGCCGCAGAACCACTGCCCGTCCGGCGACCAGAAGAGCTGCTGGTAGATGCCCTTGCGAGGCAGCTCCCGCACGACCGTTTTCGTCTGAAGATCCACGATCTGGATGCCCTTCTGCGTCAGGCACGCGATCTGCTTGCCGTCGGGCGACCACGACGCCCAGGGGAATTCGCGGTCCCCGCCGATCTGCACGGGGTTCGCCCCGTCGGGCCCGGCGATCATCAGGTTCCCCTGGAAACCCCACAGATCGTGGCTGATCACGGTCCCTTTGGCGAAACGCCGATAGAGAAGCTGTGTGCCGTCGGGCGAGAACCGCGCCCCCCCTTCCTCGAAGTCCGGCGTGTTCGTGATGTTGCGGCGCTCGGAGCCGTCCGGCCTCATGAGGAACAGGTCCCACGTCCCGTTGTCCCCGCGAGCCGCGTAGACGATCCACCCCTTGCCGGCGACCTCCCTGGCAAGCTGCGCCACTCGATCGTCCTGGGCGCCAAGCCCGGCGCCAGCCAGGACCGCGCCGACCACGAGAGCCCAAATCGCTCGTCTTGGTGTCATTGGAGGACTCCTCTCCGGCGTCACGCCGGCCGGGTGAACTGCGGGATCTTCAACAACTCGCCGCCCCGCAGAGCGGATTCGTGTGCGATGATTCCCGGCACGGTGTACGCCAGGGCCTCGTAGACATCGACCGTCGGCCGGCGGTCGTGCGTCAGCGCGTCGATGAACTCGTGCGTCAGGAAGGTGTGCGAACCGTGATGCCCGCTGTTGTGCCGCAAAGGCTCGGGCAGCATGTCGGTCTTCCACCATTGCGGCTGTTCATATTTCTCCATCTCCGGCAGGTCGCGAACGAAGCCCGCGTCGTCCTTCTCCTTGCGCCCCTCGGCCGAGCGGACGATCACCGGCGGCAGCCCGTTCGGGTGGTCGCAGTAGAAGCTCATCCGGTTGCCGATCCACTGGGCCCGCTCGGTCCCGCGATGGGCCCCCTTCCACCACACATTGCAGCGGAAGCCGTGGCCGCGGTCCGTCTTGAACATGGCCGATTCGTTCCAGAACGGATTCTTGTAGACGTTGTCCTTGCAGATCGGGTCGTCGTCGCCCCAGCCATGACAGGTGACTTCGGTCAGCCGCTCGCCGGTGACGCCAGTGAGGAATGCGGTGCAGTGGGTCGGATAGTGCATCGGGGCCAGACCGTGACGCCATGTCCGTTTGCCGTTCTCGAAGTAGAGCGCCTCCAGACCGGCGTGCTGATACTCGGCCTCGCTGTAGTAAATCTCGCCGAACTTGCCCTGCTGGTGGAACTTGCGGACGGAGATCGTCGGCTGCTGGTAGTAGCTGGTCTCAGCCATCATGTACGTCAGGCCGGAGGTCTTGACCGCGTCCAGCAGCCGCTCGGCCTCCTCGACGCCGCCACCCAGCGACGCCGGCACCGCGGAGATCGCATGCTTGCCGTGCTTCATCACCTCCGCGACGTGCTTGACGTGGTTGGGCCCCTCGGTGAAGACCGCCACCGCGTCGATGTTGCGGTCCAGAACCAGTTCTTCGAGCGAGTTGTACGACTTGGCGCACTTATAGACCTGCATCAGCCGGTCCCGGCGTTCCGGCCTCAGGTCGCTGACCGCCTCGACGATGCAATCGGGGTGCTCGTGCCACTGAAAATCCGTCCCGAACCCGCCGCCCACGACGCCGATGCGGATCTTCTTCGGCGCCGCGTTGACGGCCAGCGTCGAATACAGAGGCAGCACCGCCCCCGCCGTGACAACGCCGGTCGTGAGAAACTCTCGCCTGGACCATCCTGCCGGCCGGGGTTTGGCCTTGCCAGATCGACCAGCGGACGGGGATTGGGAACACCTGTCGGACGAAAAGAGATCTGAATCGGCCATAGTGACTCTCCTATGATAGGGGTACGTTCGCCTCTCATAGCTACCACATTACACCGCCGAGCACAAGCCCTCACTGTGACAACAGAGAGGGGACCCCTGAACCGGTGCACCTGCTCCCGCTGCCCGGCGAACGCTGTCCGCTTTCAAGTGGGGCGCTCGTGCCGCTCCGGCCGACATGGTCGGACGAAGCGGGAACGCCGCGCCGGCGGGGCCGAATGCCTGAAGAACCGCTCTTCGTTTCATGGCTCGACATCCTCTCCTGGGAACCCGCTCTCCCGACCTGGGCGCCTCCTTCCTTGGCGAACCTGGGCCTTGGACTACCCCTTGGCTCGATCCATCATCTGGCGGACCGCAGCGTTGGGCGAGACGATCTCCCGGGCCGAAGAAATCGTCACGGTCGGAATGGCGCCGTGCTCCAGGTGCATCCGCATGCGCAGCTCCTGATCGGCATTCCGTCCGCCGAGGTTGGCGTACCCGAAGGTCCGGCACAGTCCCTCGAACAAGAATGCATTGAGATCGCAGCCGCCGGTGCGTTCCAGCCCCTCGACGGATTCATGCCAGCTCCGGAACAGATGGGCCTGCCCGAACGATTGCCCCTGCATGGTGATTTCATTGAGCCCCTCTCCTCCCACGACCAGGCCGGAGCCCAGAGCGGCCACGTGAGCGATCAACTTCTGCATGCCTTCGGTGGGCGTGACGGCCTCTACAAAGCAGTTGTGCAGATTGTGCGTGACCAGCGTGACGTCGATGAACGCCACATCCGTGCCGAGGTCGTTCGTCGCGTCCAGAATGGCCCGGCCCAGAATCGAACGCCACATGCTCAGGCCCGGATGCACCTTGACCATGACCTTCTTGTCGCGGTTGGCCAGACGAGCGGCGTTGGATTCCGGCACACCCAACCCCCTGCCCTGATACCAGCTCCACCCGCGCAGATCGCGACGCTGGATGCCGCGATACTGGAAGTCGCGAACGCAGGCGTAAGCCGGGTGCGAAGGATCCATGTCGATCGAATTGAAGTGCGGCATCATGTGAAACCCCAGGGCCCGGCCCTTGCCGATGAAAGCCCTGGCCCTGTCGGCGGCCACGTAGGCGGGATAGTTCTCATCATAGGGATCCGTGCGCCAATTGGGGATGTGCAACAGCACGGTCTTGGGATCCAGTTTCTCCGCCAACGCGTCCAGGACCGCCTCGTCGGTCGGGCACCAACTCACGGCAAAACGCACATCACGGACCCATGGAACCCGGCGGATCTGCTCGGCCTGAAGATCGTAGGCTTTCCACAACCACCGGCGGTACCGTTCCGCCGGCTCGTGCCAGTCCTTCGCAAAGACGTTGATGCGCCAGGGGAGTCCGCCGGCGCTGAGATTGTCGTCGACGGGGCCATAGGCCTGGGTGTCGAAACCCAGCCGCCCGGCGTTCTTCGCCCAACCGACGTACAGGGCTTTGTATCGGTAGCGATTGTCCTGGGTGTGCACCCAGAAGCCCCCGCGGTCGGCCTGCAGGATCGCCAGCCCTGCTTCCCAGGCGAACGGCCATTCCCAGTGGCTGTCTTTGATCAGAGAGTCATCCAGTGGCAATTTGACACCCTGGAAGAACGGCGCGACCAGCCTCAGATCCGAACGCAATCCCGGCAGATTCCATCGACAGGCCAGGACGCCGCCGCGAGACGAGTAGGCGGCCGGCTCCACCAGAATGTCGCCCGTCTCCGGCTCGACGGAAACGTTCAGAACGCCGTCCGCATCCCAACTGTGAAAGACGACCTCGGCCCGATGCTTGGACAAGATCCGGGTCTGAATCGTGCCGAACTTGCTCTCGTCGACGGATACGGTCTGACCGTCGCGGTAGACCAGTTGCAGGGCCGCACAGGCTGCGACATCCACTTCACCGATGAACGCCTCGCCTGTCTGCTTGCTCTTGAGCGAGGTCAGAACCCCTTTCTCCATGACCGCCGTTTGGGTGGGCGTGTCGATGTGGAGAACGCCGTCACGGAGTTGGATCGACGCCTCCAGACTCCGGGACGTCCCCTCCTGCAACGCTGCGGAAGGAGATGATCCGGCCGAAGTCGAAGCCACACCCCCCAGGACCATGCCGCTGCCAGCCGCCTTCAGGAAATCACGACGATCCATAGTCTACCCCTTCACTCATGCTGTCGAACAAGACGGATCCTCGAATTCAGAGGCCAACATAACCCGCCGCGACGACGGCCGCAATGAATAAGTCGGGGCGTCTGCGACGCAGAACGGTCACCCGGCAACAACCGGCTCCCCGAGAAGGTCTCTCTTGTCCCCTCCGTTGACTTCCGGTACACTCGGCTCTCGTGGCTTCGTCTCGATTGTGTCTCACTACAGCAGTTCCCGTGAGGTAGGCTCTTGATGGGCACGTTTGACGCACGCGTAAAAGACCTGTCGTGGGGGATTCTGTTCGCGGCACTCTGTCTCGGCGTCAAAGCTTGGGCCTTGTCCGTCGACAGTCCCGAAGTGGCCCTCCATTTCAGCGAAGAACAGGGACGTCTCGTTTCCCTGCTCGACAAGCGAACGGGTCATGACCACATTGCCGCAGATTCCCAGGGCGGTCTCTGGGCCTTGGATCTACCGGAACAGGCCGGGGGCAGACTGCTTCCCGAGCACGCGGAGCGGCTCGATTACCGGCGGGAAGAGGACGACCCGCTTGGACTTCGCCTGGTGTGGACGGGATTCAGACGGGCCGCGACGCCCACTTTGTCCGTGTCCGTCTGCGTCCGCTTTGACCCCGCCGCCCAAGCCGTTCGTTTCTCTCTCAAGGCACAGGGCTTGAACGGAGTGGTTCCCCTGGTGGTGCGTTTCCCTCGCATCCCCGCGATTGCGAAGCAGGATTGTGAAGTGCTCGCGGTGCCCTACTGGATGGGCGAACGGACGACGCATGCAAGACAGCTCCTCTGTCCGACGTCGGGTCCCCCTCAGCGACGGGAGTTCGCCTATCCCGGCATACTATCCATGCAATGCGTGACATACTACCGGGAGGACGGCCCGGGCCTCTACATGGCCACGGACGACATCGCGGCGCGCAGCAAGAGCTTCGCGGTCTTTGGCGACGAACGCGGCGGCCTCGGCATGGAGGTTTGTCACTTCCCCGGCGCAGACGCAGCAGCGGCGCCCGCATATGAACCGGGATACGATGTGCTGATCGGTCTGTTTCAGGGTGACTGGATCACGGTCGCAGCAAGGTACCGCCAGTGGGCGTTGCGCCAACCCTGGGCGGAAATGAGCCGCCTGAAACAGGGACTCACACCTGCCTGGGTTAAGGACACGGGTTTCTGGATCTGGAACCGCGGCGTCTCCGATAGCGTGCTGCGCCCGGCCGCCGCCATGCAGGATTATCTCGGCGTTCCGGTCAGCGTCTTCTGGCATTGGTGGCACGGCTGCGCGTACGACGTGAACTTCCCGGAGTATCTGCCGCCGCGAGAAGGTGCAGACGCATTTCGCGAGGCGGTGCGCAGAGCCAGGCAAAGAGGCTTGAATCCCATCGTATACATGAACCAGCGGCTCTGGGGCATGACCGCTGAGAGCTGGCGTTCCCAAGGAGCTGAGCGTTACGCCGTCAAGAAGCCCGATGGCTCCGTCCAGCCGGAGGTATACAACACCTTCACCCGATCCCCCATGGCGTCGATGTGCATGGGCACGGCCTTCTGGCGCGATACCTACGCGGGTCTGGCCCAAGCCGCATATAACGACCTGGGCGTCAGCGGCATCTACATGGACCAGGCCTGCTCCAGTCTGGTCTGTTATGACACCCGGCACGAGCACCCGCCCGGAGGAGGAACATACTGGATGGACGGGTTTCGCACGTTGGAATCGAATATCCGCTCGCGCTGTTCCGGCATCGCCCTGGCGGGGGAGGGTTGCGGCGAGGCATGGCTGCCCCACCTCGACCTGATGTTGAGCCTCCAGGTCAGCCAGGAGCGGTACGAAACACCCGGTCAGTGGGAACCCATCCCCTTCTTTCAGGCCGTCTACCATGGTTGTGCCGTCCTCTATGGGAACTACGCTTCTCTGACGCGGCCGCCGTATGACCCTCTCTGGCCGAAGGACTCCACCCCAACGCACCCTCTCGAACTGCTGAATGAGAAGTTCCGCCGCCAGTTCCGGCTGGAACAGGCGCGCTCTTTCGTCTGGGGACAACAACCTTGTCTGGCGAACTTCCAGCCGGAACACCTCGTGGAGCGAGAACCGGATTGCGCTTACATCAGACAGCTTGCCCGCCTCCGGCAGGCGGCTCTGCCCTATTTGCTCCATGGGACCTTCGTACGCCCGCCGCAGATGGACGTCCCCGACATGGAGATCGATGTGTCCCGCCTGTCCATCTATGCCGGCCAGCAAGAGGCCGTCCGGGAGTACCGCAAACGCGTGCCCCAGTATCTCGTCGGTGCATGGCGAGCCGACAACGGCAACATCGCGGTGGCGGTCGCCAATATCTCGGGCACGAACCACCAGATCCGGTTCACTGTCAAACAGGGAGAACACGGATTGCCCAGCCGAGGACACATACGCAAGTGGCTTCCCGAAGACCGCAAGGAAATGGGCTCGTTCGAGAACGGACAGGCAACGATTGCCGACACGCTCGATGCCGCTGGTGCGGCTGTCTATGAGTTCAGCCGAACCGTGGAGTAAGGCCCGCGAACTCCCGGCCTGTCGA
>JAAYVJ010000586.1 GCA_012517265.1 Planctomycetota bacterium
GCAGCGGTGGTTTCCTGATGCGTCCTATCTTCTGATCGAGGCGCAGGCGATCCATGAGCCCCGGCTGCAAGCCTACAAGAAGCGGGGGAAGAACGTGGACTATGTCCTGGCCGCTGCGGCAGACACATGCGGACAGGTGTTCTTCAACGCCGGCGACGCTGCTGGCGGGCTTGCCTCCCACAGCAACACAAACGGTTGCACGCAACTGGTGAACGCGACAACCGTAGACTCCGAAGTCCGAATCCGGCACCTCGACGCGCCCTTCCTGATCAAACTGGACACCCATGGGTTCGAGGTGCCGGTTCTGAGAGGGGCCGAGAGGACCCTGGCGGACACCGTCGCGATCTGCGTGGAGACCTACAATTTCGTTCTCTGCGAAGGGTGTCTTCGTTTTCCCGAGACGTGTGCGTTCCTCCAGGACAAAGGCTTTCTTCCGATTGGCCTGGTGAGCCCGCTGTTCCGGCGCACGGACGGAATTCTCTGGCAGATGGACCTCATCTTCGCCCGGACCGATCGCGAGGAACTGCACAGGACCAAATACGCATAGGACCACACGATGAGCGCGATGCCCATCTCCATCGTCACCCCATGCCACAATATGGCGGCATATGTGGCGCGCACGGTCGAATCGATCGTCTCACAGGACTACCCGCGTTTGCAGTACATCGTTGTGGACGGCGCATCCACCGACGGCACTGTGGACATCCTGAGAGGGTACGGCAATCGGATCAATACCCTCATTACGGAGCCGGACGAAGGGCAATACGACGCGGTGCAGAAGGGATTCGGCCTGGCGACAGGGGAAGTCCTGGCTTGGCTGAACGCGGACGACGTATACCATCCGTGGACGCTGTCGGTTGTGGGCGAGGTGTTCGAGAAGTTCCCGGATCTCGAATGGCTGATCGGTCTCCCCTCCATGATCAACGCCCAGGATCAGTGCATCAGGCTGGCGAGCGGTCCTGCGGCCTATCCCCAGGCGTACATCGCGAAGGGCTGGGCGAGAGGCCGTTTCGGCCCGCACCTTCAACAGGAGAGCATGTTTTGGCGCCGCCGGCTTTGGGAACGTGCCGGTGGTCTGGATCTCCGGTGGAAATACGCCGCTGACTTCGAACTCTGGACGCGGTTCGCGAGGTTCGCCGAGCCGGTTGCGATCACCGTGCCCCTGGCGGCCTTTCGTGCCAGGCCCGGACAACGGTCGAGCCACGAACAGTATCAGAACGACATCCGCGCGATCTGCAGCCGGCTGCCGCCTCCCCCGCGAGTCTGGCGGTGTCTCGCAAATCGCAGCCTCGCAATGGGGTGTCTGTGCCGGCTTGCAATGTGGAGGGACTGCCAGGTAATCAGTTACTCGCTTCAGCGGAACGAGTGGGTCAAGCTCAGGCTTCGCAGGCCCTTGTCTCGCTCCTCTCTGGGACAGCTTATCCTCGATTACGCCCTGGCCCGCTCTCGTCCCCAGCCGGCTTAGAATTGACACAAGAGGACCATGTTCTCATGAAGATCGCGCTGATTGCACCCACCTCTGAGCCCACATCTTGTGCGACAAGGCTCTTCATGAACTACGCCAGAGCCATGGCCGCGCACGGGCACGCCGTGACCGTGTTCTTCCCGGGTCCGATTGCTTTGCCATGGCGAGTCGACAATGAGCAAGTCCGCGTGTGCTCTTGTCCGCACTGGCTTTCGTCGCTGTCGATTCGGGGAGGATTCGGCCCGGGCGAGGTGGCGTACAAATGTGTACAGCTTCTGGCACACCGGTTCGACTTCATTCATGTCTGTCCAGGTCACCGACCGGCCAATCTCGTCTCGGCCTGGCTGGCCAAGCACATCCGCGGGAGCATGATTGTGGACGAATGGTGGGAGTGGTTTGGCAGGGGGGGATGCGCGGACCAGCGCAAAGGCCTCGTGGGGGCCTGCGTGGCGATATACGACTCGCTTGTGGAACTGCCAAGCAAGCACCTCTACGACGGGGTCATCGCGATCACGCGTGGACTGCGCAACCGACTGCGCGGACATGCGCACGTGGACGTGTTGCCCGGCGGAGCCGAGGTGAACGCCCTGATGAAATTCGACTTGGCTGAATCTCGTCGCGTGCTTGGTCTTGACGAGAATCTGCTGATCCTGGGCATGAGCGGCCTGACGGACAACGACCACAATGACAACATGCCGCTGTTTGATGCCGTTCGACACCTGTCGAAAGAGGTGCCCAACCTGCGGTTGCTCGCAACGGGAGACTCGGCGTATATCGCCGACCGCGTGCAACCCCTCCTGTCGCCAGAGGTCTTGCTGAACGTGGGATGGGTCGATTTCGGAGCCTACAACCGTCACTTGACTGCATGCGATGCCTTCATGCTGCCGTTTCCGGACACGGGGCGCAACCGATGTCGCTGGCCGAACAAGATCGGCGATTACCTGGCTCTGGACCGACCGATCATCACCAATCCTACCGGCGATTTGGCATCCCTGTCCGCCGAGTACGAGAGGATTCATCTGTGTCCCAACACGAGCGCCGCTTACCAAGCAGCGATTCGGACGCTCGCCGGCGGGCAACTGCAGAAGGCCCCGCGACGACCTCGGAGCCAGGGACGCGTACTGTCCTTTGACGGACGGGTGGACAGGATTCTGGCGTTCTATGAGCAACTGCAAACCCATCGAAGGAAGACAGCATGATTCGGCTTGCGCACCTGGCAAATGTGCTGTGTGAGTTCACAAGCCTGGGAAGGGGAAGGAGCCTGATTAAGCACAGCGCCAGGATCGACATGGACCGGAACATATCCCGACGGAAGCGCATCGCATTCTCCCTCGCCGTTGCGCTGGCGGTCGTCGCGGCATCATCCATTGCCGGGGAGGTCACAGTACGTGTGCTGTATCCTCAACGAATTGTTCCTCGATACGTGGAAGACGACGAAACGTACTCGGCGGTCCTGGAAGGCATGCTCCGGCGAGACGGCATCGACGCCGAGGTGATCAACATGGGAATCCCCGGTTTCGGAACCGCCCTGTTCATTGTGGACCTCGCCGACAAGTCATGGGCTTCTTGCTTTCCGCCAGATCTCCGGCATGACGGGAGAACCCGGATCCTTTCCACCTGGCAAGCGTTCCGACGGTCACTGGAACAAGGGCGCAACCCCTTCTACAAGGTGGGTGGTCACCCCAATGCGGAAGACCATCGTGTGATTGCCGCGTGCATCTATGAATCGCTGCAGCGCGAATGGGCGAATGGCACGTTGCCTCGCAAGTGACAAAGAAAACCATGGATTCGCAAACGATCGAACGGTTCTGCCTTCGCGAGGACCTGTCGACCTACGACCCATACGATGTCTGGAAGACCCGCGCGGGATTCGCAGCCAAGAGGGTCTTCACTCGGAGCCGGCTGGTCGGCATGGGCCCGGCGGCCATGGTCATGGCCTTCGACACGTTTCTCAACAATCGCCGTCGTGTGGGCTATCTGCGGCAAGAGTATCCGATCGTTCGGGCGTTGGCCGTGTTGTGTCTGCTGAATCTCCACGCGATGCACCCGCGTCCCCTCTACAAGGACAGGGCCCGCGCCCACCTGCTGTGGCTGGCGGACCATCGATCGCCGGGGCACGCCGGAGCGGGGTGGGGCCTGGGTTTTCGATACACCTGCATGCCCGCGGTCGTCTACGAACCGACCGAGGCGTTCTCGACTGTGACTCCCTACGCCCTTGAAGCCTTCGTGCGATTCTCGGATCGCTTCGCCACGCACGACTTCGCCGACGTCATCCGTTCGGTTCATGTGTTTCTCCAGAACGATCTACAGGTGATGCACGAAACCGATCGACATCTCGCGACCTCGTACGGCACCTTCCGCGATCGGATCGCATTCAACGCCGTCGCCTATACCATGTACTCCTATTCCCTGGTCTTGCCCTGGCTTGAGCCCGTTCAGAAGGAAGCGGCCCGTGCTCGCATCCGCAAACTCTACTCCTATCTCCGAGACAGCCAGCGTCGCGACGGCTCCTGGTTCTACTCCCCGAGCGGCCGTTCCTTCATCGATTGCTTCCACTCCTGTTTCGTGTTGAAGAACATCGTGAAAACCGATCGGACCGTTCCACTGGAGGGTTCAGAAGACGTCGTCAGGAGAGGATACGAGTATCTGATAACCGCCTTTCGCGACCAACACACCGGGCTGTTCAGGCGGTTTTCCATCGCGAACAGGCCCGGCGTGGTCAAGTACGACCTCTACGACAATGCGGAGATGCTCAATCTGGCGGTGCTGCTGGCGCACCGTGAACTCGCCGAGACGCTGGCTGCGCGGATTGCGAAACGCTTCGTCCGGGCGGAGGGCATCTACTCGAAGATCGATCTTTTCAACAAGCCGCGGGACTTGAACACGTTGCGATGGGCCGTCATGCCTTATCTGTACGCCGTGTCGGAGTATCTGCTCCATGCGTAGACTGTACATCGTTCTCTATTATGTTCTTGTGGCGCGGCTGCCCGGTTCGCGATTCTCCCGAGCCCTGAGCCATCTGCGCCGGTGGTACGTCTCGAAAGTCCTCGGCATCATGGCCGCGGACGCCGAGAGCGAGTTTCAGAACAGCATCTACATCGGGGACGGCTCCAAAGTCCGGATCGGCAAGTGCTGCAAGATCAACGAGAATGTCTTTCTCCAGGGCGGCGACATCGGCGACTACGTGATGATCGGGCCCAACGCCGCCGTTCTCACGAAATCCCATCGACATGAGTCCGTCGACATCCCGATGATCAAGCAGGGCGAAACGGAGGATCGCATCCCCGTGATCGAGAACGACGTGTGGATTGGACGAAACGCGATCGTTCTGCCGGGAGTGCGAATCGGCACCGGCAGCATTGTCGGAGCGGGCGCCGTCGTGACTGCAGACGTGCCGCCGTACAGCGTGGTGGGAGGCGTTCCGGCACAAGTCATCCGCAGACGACTGGTCAGCCGGCGAGACTCCGCGGAGGAGCGACGCGCCGCAGTCCCCCCCGTTGCCTGCAACGAAAGGCCCATGCCTTGCGAATCTGGATCGACCTAACCAATTCTCCCCACGTGAACTTCTTCGCCGAGATGATCCGCGACCTGAAACGCCGGGGACACGACGTTATCCTCACATGCAGGCCGCTGGCCAACACGGTCGATCTGCTGAGGTCTCGCGGCTTCGAGTTTCACGTCGTCGGACGCCACTATGGCGCCAGTCCGATCAAGAAAGCGTTGGGGTACCCCGTGCGAGTCCTGAAACTGGCCGCGTTTTTCCGTGGACGGCACATCGACGTGGCCATCGGGCACAGCTCCTTCGAGCTGCCGGCCGTGTCGCGACTTCTTCGGGTGCGGAGCATCTACCTGAATGACAATGAACATGCGGCGGGCAATCGAGCCGCGTTCCCCTGCGCGA
>JAAYVJ010000587.1 GCA_012517265.1 Planctomycetota bacterium
CCACTCGCCGTCTTGTCATTGTGCCATCCGCCTTTCGATTGAACACTCTGTGCGTCTGAGCCAGCGGCGCCCATCGTATCTGCCATGCGCCGCCAAAGCAAGCGTGGGACAGTCGTCGCGGACGGCGGGATTGCTCACTCGCCAGCGGCCTGATACAATGCGAGCTGAAGATCCGGCTCGTGCCGGATCGAGAGAGACCGACGGTATGGCCAGGGTGGAGATGTCCAGATGCGTACTGAGTGTTTGCATGCGTTGCGTCAGACCGTGCTCGGTTTGGTGGTCGCAGGATGCGTCGCGGCGTGGGGGGCGGGGGCTTCCGGTCAGGCGACTCACCGTTTTGCGATCGGCGACGAGGATTTCCTTCTGGACGGCCAGCGTCTTCAGATCCGTTGCGGCGAGCTCCACTTCGCCCGTGTGCCCCGCGAGTACTGGGGCCATCGGCTCAAGTTGTGCAAGGCGATGGGGCTCAACACGGTTTGCGCCTATCTGTTCTGGAACTATCATCAGTGGGACCAGGGTCGGTTCGACTGGTCCGGCCAGGCCGACGCCGCGGAGTTCTGCCGGCTGGCGCAGCAGGAAGGGCTCTGGGTGATCCTCAGGCCGGGCCCGTACGCCTGCGCCGAGTGGGAGGGCGGCGGTCTTCCCTGGTGGCTTCTCAAGAACGAGAACATCCAGATGCGGAGCCGCGACCCCGATTTCATCGCGGCCGGGCGGGCCTGGCTCAAGGAGGTCGGTCGCGTCCTGGGACCCATGCAGGTCACTCGCGGCGGGCCCATCCTGATGGTGCAGGTCGAGAACGAATATGGTTTCTACGGCGACGACGTGCAGTACATGGGGGAGATTCGCCAGGCTCTGTTGGACGCGGGCTTCGACGTCCCGCTGTTCGCCTGTAATCCGCCTTACGCGCTGACGAAGGGATTGCGGCCCGATCTCTTCAACGTCGTCAACTTCGGCAAGGACCCTGCGGAGGGGTTCAAGGCCTTGCGACAGGTCCAGCCGAAGGGGCCTCTGATGTGCGGGGAGTTCTACCCCGGCTGGTTCGACACGTGGGGTTTCCCGCACCACTTGGGCAACACGCCTCAGTATCTGGCCGATCTGGAGTACATGCTCAAGAACAACGCGTCGTTCAGCATCTACATGGCCCACGGCGGCACGACATTTGGTATGTGGTCGGGCGCCGACCGGCCGTTCAAGCCGGACACGTCCAGCTATGACTACGATGCCCCGATCAGCGAGGCCGGATGGATCGGCGAGAAGTTCCGACTCACGCGAGATCTGATGGGCAAGTACCTGCTGCCAGGCGAGACGCTCCCCGAGCCGCCGGCCGCCAATCCGACGACCGCGGTTGCCCGCTTCGAACTGGGCGAGTCGGCCGCGATCTTCAGCAATCTGCCCGCGCCGATCCTGGACACCACGCCTCGCAACATGGAGGCGTACGATCAGGGGCGAGGCTGCATCCTCTACCGTGCGACCATCCCGGCCGGACCTGCGGCCCAGCTCAGCGCCAAGGAAGTCCGCGATTTTGCCTGGGTGTTTGTGGACGGCAAGCCGGTCGGGTCGATGGACCGACGCAGCCGCCAGTATCGGGTGCAGATTCCGCAGCGTCAGGCCGCGGCCAGACTCGATGTCCTCGTCGAAGCCATGGGGCATGTGAACTTTGGTCCCGAAGTCCACGACCGCAAGGGGCTCTATGCGCCGGTGGTGCTCAAGGGATTGGACGGCTCCTCGGTGGAGCCCGGCTCCTGGAACGTGTTCAGCCTGCCTCTGGACGAGGCCATGCTCGCCGCTCTGAAATGGAAGCCCGGCAAGGCCACGGGTCCAGCGTTCTGGCGGGGGACCTTCGACGTCGTCAAGCCTGCGGACACGTTCCTGGACGTGAGCACGTGGGGCAAGGGGGTCCTGTGGGTCAACGGCCGGTGCATGGGGCGGTTCTGGAACATCGGACCGACTCAGACGATGTATGTGCCGGGGCCGTGGCTCAAGGCCGGGCGCAACGAGGTGATCGTCCTGGACCTGCTCGGACCGAAGGAGCCGGCGCTGGTGGGGTTGAAGAAGCCGATTCTCGACCAGGTCCGGCCGGAACTGGATTTCGTGAAGAAGATCCAGCAGTCGGTCCTGACGATCGAGGGAGTCCCGCCTGTCCACGCGGGGGCGTTCGCCGCCGGGGCTGCCGCCCAGGAAGTACGGTTCGCCAGGCCCGCGCAGGGACGCCAGTTCTGCCTGGAGACGCTCGACGCCCTCGACGGCAAGCCGTACGCCGCAGTCGCGGAGCTCGACCTTCTCGATGCCGACGGCAAGCTGGTCCCGCACACGATCTGGACCATCGCCTACGTGGACAGCGAGGAGCGGGTCAGCGAGGATGGCTCGGCGCTCAACGCGATCAACGGCCAGACCGCGGACTTTTGGCACACCGAGTGGAGTCAGGCCCAGCCCGGTCATCCGCACCGATTGGTCATCGACCTGGGCCAGGCAACCACGATCAGCGGTTTGCGGTACACCCCGCGCCCCGGCAACAACTCCGTTGGCGGCAGGATCAAGGACTATCGGATCTACGTAGGCGATTCCCTGGCCAGGCCGGTGCAGCAGTAGGACCATGCGATTCCGATGGATGGAGAATCGGGGCAAGGAACCGATGTTTCCGGCCGCTCATGCGCTGTGTCTTCGTGCTGTCTGGATGTCCTTCAGCCAGGTGGTCAGGACTCTCATTTCTTCCTTTTCGACAATCTGCCGGCTTTCGAGAGCGTCGTATACATTGAACAGATTGTCTTCGATGGAATGCCTCGAAGAGACCGTCTCGCAGGCGGTCGTCACGACGGCCTGGCAATGCCTGTACATTGGGATTTCCGAGAGGAAATCGGCCATGTAATCGTGCGGATTTCTCTTCTGCACGACGGTGGCATTCGTGAACCCCAGGTGGTAGCCAAGGAGCCACATGATCGGCTGGGCGACCAGACCCCGCAGGATGTCTGTGAAGCGGAATGTCACACGGGTAGGCAGATACAGAAGGGCGAACAGATCTCTGTGAAACAGCGTGTTCTGGCTGTTGAAGGGGCACACCGTGCCCTGACCGAGGACGACGGGCTCCCGTTCGGCGAAGAAACAAGGAGGACCGCCGATCAACCGATATACCGCGTCCACATCGGGGTCCTCGTCGGCCAATCCCTGCCAGACTCCGACCCTGCAGGGCTTCCGAATCAATCCTTTTTCAATGTCGGATCTCGCGGCAATCAGGTTCAGCGGCAGGCCTCGCGGCCAGATCTTCTGGTCGGTGTACAATTCATAGATGTTTACGAATCCGCGGTTTTGCTCCGTGCAGGAGAAGATCCCTTCACTGTCCGGAAAACGCCAGTCCGCCTTCGGGATATTGTCGTCGTCGGTATCTACAATGCACTCGGCGCCCCGGGCGACGGCATAGAGGTACCCGACCATCTTCCGGCAGTAATGGTTGAATGGCAGCGCCTCGTGCAGTGATGGGCACACGTCGTGGTGCTGGGCCACGGACAGATACTCGACGCGGTCGCAATGCCAGTTCTGCGGCGTCTTTCGGTCGCCGACGACCACTACCTGGGAGTTCGGGTCCTGCGACATGGCCCGCACGGCGTCGGTCGGCTCGAAGATCGAGGTGATTACCACGAATGTCTTCATAGTGCCGTATTCCATTTTGAGAGTTTGATCGGATGCAAATAGAGGTACGTGGGGGGGAAAGCGGCAAGCAGGGTCTTGAGTTGGACGCCGAACGGGTCCAGAACCTTGCGATCCTCGTCCGTCCAGAGAGCCCTGCCCTGTAGGGCGAGGTCGTCCTCGGTCACAATTCGTCCGCACGACAACACCAAGGCCGTGGGGATCGCCAGTTCGACGAACAGATCGGTTGCGGCAAAGGCCCCGCAGTAGCGGCAGAATTGCCGGATGCTCTGGGCTGACACGACCACGAAGTCCGAGTACGACCCGACGAGTGGGTAGGACAGAGTGTATTTCGTTCTCTTCAGACAGTGTTTCACCCGTCGAAGCAGTTGGTGCACGCGTCCTCTCGCGGTGAATTGGGGAGGGAATGCTTGAGAGAACTTGAGCGGTTTGAGTTCCAACCCGTGCCTTTTGAAGGCGGTCATCGCTTCTTCATGGGACGGCAGCTCGTTGCGTACCTCGGCGCCCAAGAGGTCGACGCGATACTTGTACGCTTCCACGGTTCTCGGCCACCAATGGTCGACTTCGTGCAGGATCACGAACTTGGGCAGAAAGGACGCTTCCGGGGTCAGTCGGAGGTGTTCCAGGTAGGTGTGCTCATCGATGACCGGATTCAAAATGAGATCGTCAGCGACGAAGAGATAGTGGTCGTATCGCTCATCGAAGTAATCTCTGAGACCCTGGGCCATGTAGCCCTGGAATCGATACGAATTCTCGTAGACCGGGATGACGTTCGGTCGGGTTCCTCCGTAGAAGGGCATGAGGTGATAGATGTGCGAGAAACGGTCTGCGTAGATTCGTTCGAGGATTTCGATGTTCTTCTCATACCTGTGGTTGTAAACAAGAACCAGAGCCGCACGTCCCGTCATACTTGGTCTCTTTATCCGTAATGAAACGCCGACACGAGGGCCGGCATGGTTCATCGTTCCTTTCGCTGTCCAATCGCATTTCCGAGACAGCGGCACTATGATACACTCGAGGACATGATCGTGCAACGTGATCAAGCAAAGCCGGCACAGCAGTAGAGGGGTGCGAGACCGACGGCGTCTCATTGCCACCGGCAGTCGAATCGCTCGATGAACGGCAGCCCTTCATCGGGGAAGTGGGTTTTCAGACCCCAGTCGACCATTTGTCCTTTTTCGCTGTCGGTGAAAGCCTCCGGGCGATAAACGCCGCCGGCGGTAGGGGCCTTCTGCAGGTTCTGCATTGCGGAGAATCCCCTGCCGTCTGCGGCGTATTGGAGCGTGCGGGCGGTCCCCGGTTCGCCTGAGCCGACCCAGGCCGCGACGCTCGGGCCGAGGGGCCAGACCATCACGTCGCCGCCTCGCATGAGTGACCACAGGTATCCTCCTTCCGCGTAGGGGCCTTCGGGTTTTCCCGCGATGGCGAGAGTCACGGCAGGGGGAATTGACACGAGTCCCGCCTGGCTTCTCTCATAGTACAGCCAGTACTTTCCCTCGCGTACGAGCGGACAAGGGTTCCTGGCCTGGACATCTCCAAACCACCACGCGGCGCCGCGGGTTCGCAGCACGGGATTCGATCCCGTTTTCGTCCAGGGGCCCTCCGGCGAGTCGGCTACCGCCAGACCGATCGCGTTCTCCGGCGTCTTGCTGCATCTGTGTACCCGTCGGCTCGCCATACCGGAGTAGAAGAGCCAATATCGCTTCTCCGCGACCAGGATGTTCGCCCCTTTTGGATTAGAGGGCCGAAAGCACCCGCGAAAGTCCTGCTGGTCACGCGGGACGCTCTCTTTGCAGAGGATCAGATAGGCGCTCCGCTCTGTGTTCCACGTGGGGGAGAAGACGATTCTGTCGCTGTCCATGCCTCCCGCCATGGGGAGATCTGGACGAAGACACCGTGTTCCGTCTGCGTCTCGGGGGTAATCCGTGCCAAGGCGCTGAAGGCCCCATGCGCGCCGCCAGCCAGAAGGCATACCAACCCCGTTACTGCCAATGAGTTCGCCAGTCTTCTCATCGATTCGCTCCCGCCCCTGGGCTGTCTCATCACACCTTTTGCCGCCGCGAGACTCTATTCTACCGCGCTCAGAGTCCACTGCCACCCAAGTTTGTCGCTGATCGCGATGTTTTCATTGCCGACGTCGGGTGATGAGACAGGCTGAGGCTTGCGGCCCGTGGGGGATGTCGATAGGCTATAGTCTTCGCCCGGGCATCGACCGATCGATCGAGGCGGCCAAGAGAGCTCATGGGCGTTGCGACCGGGGCCATGGAGTCCGGGACGCGGAAGGGACGTTGTTTAGGGAGATGAACAGATGATGGCGATGGGAATAGCGGTTGTAGGCGTGTGCATCCTGGCGGGCGCGGGCGGCTCGTCGCAGAGCGTGGTCGTCCAGAGCCCGGACAAGCAGTTGTCCCTCTCGGTGAGTCTCGACGACGACCGGCGGCTCATATATCACCTGGATCGGGGGACGGACAGCGTCATCGAGTCGTCGATGCTGGGGATCACGGTCGATTCGGTCCAACTGGGCGAAGGCGTCTCGCTGGGCCAGCCGGACCGGTGGAGCATCGACACCTCCTACCCCTGGCGGGGCGTTCACTCCATGGCCAGGAACCGGTTCAACAGTGCGATGATTCCGATCACTCACGCCAAGAGCGGAACGAAGTACAGGCTGGAGGTCCGCGTTTTCAACGATGGGGCGGGATTCCGATACATTGTGCCCGGCCAGGGCAAGCGGCAGGTGTCCGGCGAGGCGTCGGCCTTCCGGCCTCCGGAGGGGAGCTTCATCTGGTATCAGACGAACACGAAGAACTATGAAGGCATCCACGAGCGGCACGCGCTCGGCGAGGTGAAGCCGGACACGCTGATGGGACCGCCCGTCGTAGTGGAGCTGCCCAAGGACGGCGGCTATCTGGCGCTGACTGAGGCGGCCTTGTTCAACTACTCGGGCATGACGCTTCGGCTGGTCGACGACGGCTCCCGGGAACTGGTCGCTGCGTTCGAGGACGACAAGCAGTGGGAACTGGAGGGCACGATCACCAGTCCGTGGCGGGTCATCCTCGTCGCGAAGGACCTCAACGAGCTTGTGAATTCGGACGTCATCCCGAATCTGAACGAAGCGCCGGCTCCGAGTCTGGCGCAGGCGGATTGGATTCGCCCGGGACGGGGGCTGTGGCACTGGTGGTCCGGCCAGATGGGCAATTGGGACAGTGTCGCCTATGACCGTCAGACCGGGTGGGTGGACAACGCGGCGAAGCTCGGCTTTGAGTACTACCTTGTGGACGCCGGCTGGGAGGAGAACTGGACCAAGCCGGGCAAGGACAAATGGGCTCTCCTCAAGGAGCTGACCACGTATGCGGCCGGCAAGAACGTGCGGATCTGGGTTTGGAAGCGGTGGAAGACCGGGCGGACCGAAGGGATCGAAATGACGGGCGTCGACGATCCGACGGTTCGACGCGAGTTCTTCAATCACTGCAAGGAGGCGGGGGTCGCAGGCGTCAAGATCGACTACATGGACAGCGAGTCCAAGCCGATCGTGGATTTCTACAGCGACGTTCTCAAAGACGCGGCGGCGGTCAAGCTGATGATCGACTTCCACGGTGCCTACAAGCCGACGGGCGAGTCGCGAACCTATCCGCATGAGATGACGAGGGAAGGGATTCGCGGTCTGGAGTATAACAAGTGGTCGGCCCTGCCGCCGGTGCATTACGCGTCGCTGCCGTTCACCCGGTTCCTGGCCGGGCATGGGGATTTCACCCCCTGCACGTTCAACCCGGCGATGCTCAAGGGGACGACCGTCACGCTGCAACTGGCGACGGCAGTCTGCTACACGTCGCCGGTGATGTTCTATGCGGACAAGCCGGAGTATTACCTCCAGTCGCCCTCCGTGGACGTGATCAAGGCGATTCCGTCGGTCTGGGACGAGACGGTCGTGCTGCCGGGCAGCAAGATCGGCGACCTAGCCGCGATCGCCAGGCTCCACGGTGCCACGTGGTTCGTCGGAATCATCAATGGCGGTGACGCGAGGTCTTATAACCTGGATCTGTCCTTCCTGGGGCAGGGGGAGTTCGCCAGTGTGCAGTTGTCCGACGATCCGCAACGTCCGGATCGCATGATTCGCAAAGAGGTGACTGTTCAGGGCAACACCTCACTGCCGGTGGGGATGGACGCTGGCGGCGGATTCGTCGGCATGTTCACGCCGGTGAGCAAGTAGTCCGGTCGGTCCGGCGATGGGACGGGCTCCGCGGTAAACAACAAGGGCATGCATCCGACGTCGGATGCATGCCCTGGGTCATGGGCGAGGCATCTTTCACCGTCATTCGACGGCGAATTCCTTCTTTCGCGTGTTCATCTGAGCTTTGAGTCGCGCCACGATGGACGAGTGCATCTGGGAAACACGCGACTCCGACAGATCCAACGTCGCACCGATCTCCTTCATCGTCATCTCCTCGTAGTAGTAGAGCACGATGATGAGGCGCTCGGCACGGGTGAGCCCTTTGGTCAGAAG
>JAAYVJ010000588.1 GCA_012517265.1 Planctomycetota bacterium
AAGGACACCGAGGCACTGAAGCAGGCCATCGCCGACGGCCTGGTCGACGCTCTGGCCAGCGACCACGCGCCGCACCTGCAGAGCGAGAAAGAACTGGAGTTCCTCGCGGCGCCGTTCGGGATTGCGAGCCTCGAATGCGCCCTGGCCCTCTACATCAAAGCGCTGATCGAGCCCAAGATTCTCGACTGGTCCGGCCTGATCCGGATGATGACCATGAATCCGGCCAGGATCATCGGGATTGAGAAGGGCTCGCTCGCCCGTGGCAAGCAGGGCGACGTGACGATCATCGATCCGAACGCCGAATGGACGATCGATGTGAACAAGTTCCTCTCCAAGAGCCGCAACTGCCCCTATCACGGCTGGACCGTCAAGGGCAAGGTCGAGAAGACCATCGTGGGGGGCGAGGTCCGCTTCGAACTGTAGCTCCATGTCTACGACGATCCCGCTTCACGAGGGGACGATCCAGTACTCTCTGAGCGGGTCGACCGCGGTGCTCGCCTCGGCGCCGCCCCCCGGCGGGTCCGACAAGGAGAAAACCCGGTACGAGATAGGCATCAAGAACTGATTGGCCCTTGCCGGCGGTTGAACTCTTGCCCAGGACGTCCACAGGCGTCATAATTCACTCTTGGCCCTGCGAGTCCTCGACGGATTGGGGAGAGGGGGCTGTGATGACCGTTATAAGGATGTCAAAGGCATGACGATTATCGACGGAAACAACCTGCTGTGGGCGCTGCGCCAGTCGTTCGATGAGCGCGAGATCGTCAGCGAGATCGAGCTTTGTCGCGTGTTGAGCCAGTACTTCTCGCAGATCGGCGAGCCCGGGCAGATCGTCTTCGACGGCTCGGGCCCCTCCGACAAGAGCCAGTTCGACACCGTCGGGCATCTGGAAGTCTTCTTCGCGGGTTTCAAGAACGACTCGGACACCGTCATCGAGGAAAAGATCACGGTGAACACCGCTCCCCGGCGGTTGACGGTCGTCAGCAGCGACCGCCGGCTGAGGAAAGCGGCCTCCGCCCGGCAGGCGGCGTCGCTCAAGAGCGAGGAGTTCTGGACGCAGGTTCGCAGGGAACTGGGCCGGCGAAAGCCTCGCGTGAAGGAGCCGGACGAGAAACGCCAGGGGCTTTCCGAAGGCGAAACCGACAAGTGGCTGGAAGCCTTCGGCCTGGACGAGTAGGCGTCAGGGGAATCATCGCTGGGGGATGATATGGCAGGGGGGATTGTGGCATGGGGAGCATTCCGATCCACGGGTGGATCGTGGTTGCCTGTCCTGATTTTTTATTGCGTGTCCCGGCCTGCCAGTGTATAAAATAGCGTTTCTTCGTACGCCGGGCGCACATGCAGGGGGCGCGTTCTTGCCCGGGTGTGCAGGCAGGAGGTTTTCTCAGGCCGGCGGCAAGGGAGTGCCCTTGAGCTAAGTTATTGTTGTTTCAGCTTTTACGATAGATGGAGACTCTATGAAGCGTAAGATGGTGACGATCGACGGCAACAACGCGGCTGCGCACGTAGCGCACGCGACGAACGAGGTGATTGCGATCTATCCGATCACGCCGAGCTCGCCGATGGGCGAGATTTCCGACGCGAAAACCGCCAAGGGTATGCCCAACATCTGGGGTACGGTCCCGTCCGTCACCGAGATGCAATCGGAAGCCGGCGCCGCCGGCGCGGTCCACGGCGCGTTGGCCGCCGGGGCTCTGACCACGACGTTTACGGCCTCGCAGGGCCTGTTGCTGATGATTCCCAACATGTACAAGATCGCCGGCGAGCTGTTGCCCACGGTCTTTCACATCACCGCGCGATCCATCGCCTGCCAGGGTCTGTCGATTTTCGGCGACCACTCCGACGTGATGGCCTGTCGCGAGACGGGCTTCGGTATGCTCTGCTCCTCCAGCGTCCAGGAGGTCATGGACTTCGCGTTGATCGCCCAGCAGGCGGCGTTGGCCTCGCAGATTCCGTTCCTGCACTTCTTCGACGGGTTCCGCACCAGCCACGAAGAGCAGAAGGTCGAGGAATTGACGTACGACGATATGCGGGCGATGATCGACGACGCGCTGGTCGCCAAGCACAAGGCCCGGGCCCTCACGCCCGATCGCCCGGTCATGGGCGGCACCGCTCAGAACCCCGACGTCTACTTCCAGGGCCGCGAGACGGTGAACAAGTACTATCAGGCCGTGCCGGGCATCATGCAGGCGACGATGGACAAGTTCGCCAAGATCGTCGGCCGCCAGTACAAGCTGTTCGACTATGTCGGCGCCCCCGATGCCGAGAAGGTCATCATCATCATGGGCAGCGGCGCGGACACGGCTCACGAGACCGTCGAATACCTGACCTCGCAAGGTGAGAAGGTCGGCGTCGTGAAGGTTCGCCTGTACCGGCCGTTCAGCATCAAGCACTTCATGGCCGTGCTGCCCAAGACGGTCAAGAAGATCGCCGTGCTGGATCGCACGAAGGACCCCAGTGCTCTGGGCGAGCCGATGTATCTCGATGTCCGGACCGCGATCGGCGAGGCCATGGCCGACGGGATCGCGCCGTTCGCGAAGTACCCGGTCGTCGTGGGCGGCCGCTACGGCCTGGGCTCCAAGGAGTTCACGCCCGCGATGGTCAAGGCCGTCTTCGACAACCTCGACGCCGCCAAGCCTAAGAGAGGCTTCACGGTCGGGATCATCGACGACGTGACGAACACGAGCCTGTCGGTCGATGCTTCATTCGAGCTGCCGACGCCCGGCCAGTACGCCGCCATGTTCTACGGTCTTGGCTCTGACGGCACCGTCGGCGCCAACCGCAACTCGATCAAGATCATCGGCGATCAACTCCAGGACAACTACGCTCAGGCCTACTTCGTCTACGATTCCAAGAAGGCCGGCGCGATGACCGTCTCGCACCTGCGGTTCGGCAAGGACCAGATCCGCAAGCCCTACCTGATCAGCCAGGCCGATTTCATCGCCTGTCACAACCCGAGCTTCCTCGAGAAGTACGACATGCTCTCTTCCGCCCGCAAAGGCGGAACGTTCCTGCTGACGACCTCGCACCCGGCTGACAAGGTGTGGGATACGTTGCCGCAGGAAGTGCAGAAGCAGATCGTCGACAAGAAGCTCAAGTTCTACGTGATCGATGCGATCTCGCTGGCCCAGGAACTCGGGCTCGGCGCTCGGATCAACGTGATTATGCAGACCGCGTTCTTCAAGATCAGCAACATCATCCCGATCGAAGCGGCGGTCAAGGCGATCAAGGACGCCATCAAGGCCTCCTACGGCAAGAAGGGCGAGAAGGTCGTTCAGTTGAACTACGCCGCCGTGGACGGCGCAATCGACCGGATGCACGAAGTCAAGGTGCCCGGCAAGGTCACGAGCAAATTCAAGATGCCTCCGGCCGTGCCCCCCGAGGCCCCCGAGTTCGTCCAGACCGTCACCGCCGAGATGATGGCCATGCGGGGCGATTCGCTGCCGGTCAGCAAGATGCCGGCGGACGGACGCTTCCCCACGGGCACGACGAAGTTCGAGAAACGCAACATCGCGGTCAACGTCCCAATCTGGCAGCCGGAGTTGTGCCTCCAGTGCGGCATGTGCTCGTTCGTCTGCCCGCACGCTGCGATCCGGATCAAGGCCTACGATCCCAAGAAACTGGCCGGCGCTCCCGCCGAGTTCAAGAGCATCGACGCCAAGGGCAAGGATTTCGCCGGCATGAAGTTCACCGTGCAGGTGGCCCCCGAGGATTGCACCGGCTGCGGCGCCTGCGTGACGACCTGCCCCGGCGCCGAGCGCGGCGCCGACAAACAGCCCACCGGCCGCAAGGCGATCAACATGGAGCTGCAGGAGCCGGTTCGCGAACGCGAGCGAAAGAACTACAGCTTCTTCCTGTCGCTGCCGAACACCGATCCGTCGCTGTTCAAGAGCAACTCGGTCAAGGGCAGCCAGTTGATCCAGCCTCTGTTCGAGTACTCCGGCGCCTGCGCCGGCTGCGGCGAGACGCCGTACGTGAAGCTGCTCACGCAGTTGTTCGGCGATCGCATGTACATCGGCAACGCCACAGGCTGCTCGTCCATCTACGGCGGCAACCTGCCGACGACCCCCTACACGACTCGGGAAGACGGTCGCGGCCCGACCTGGTGCAACAGCCTGTTCGAGGACAACGCGGAGTTCGCTCTGGGCATGAGACTGACGGTCGATCAGTTCCGCCTGACCGCGTTGCACCTGCTTGAAAGGGCCGAGAAGTGCCTCGACAAGGACCTCGTCGCCGAGATCCGCGCCGCGACGCTGGCCAACGATTCCGAGCAGAATGCGGTCGAGGCCCAACGGGCCCGCGTCGCCAAGCTCAAGGAGGCCTGCGGCAAGTGCGATTGCCCCGAGTGTAAGCAGTTGCTCACCGTAGCCGATTACCTGGTTCGCAAGAGCGTCTGGGCGGTCGGCGGCGACGGCTGGGCCTACGACATCGGTTACGGCGGTCTGGACCACGTCCTGGCCAGCGGCAAGGACATCAACATCCTCGTGCTGGACACGGAAGTGTACTCCAACACCGGCGGCCAGATGTCGAAGTCCACGCCCCGTGCGGCGGTGGCGAAGTTCGCCGCCGGCGGAAAGCCCGCTCCGAAGAAGGATATGGGCCTGCTGGCGATGACCTACGGCAACATCTACGTGGCCAAGGTGGCAATCGGCGCCAACCCGGCCCAGGCGGTCAAGGCCTTCACGGAGGCCGAAGCCTATCCGGGGCCCTCGTTGATCATCGCCTACGCGCACTGCATCGCTCACGGCATCAACCTGACGAACGGCTACGAAGAGCAGAAGAAGGCTGTCGCATGCGGTCACTGGCCGCTCTATCGGTTCGACCCGAGACTGACGGAAAAGGGGATCAACCCGCTGCAGCTCGACTCGAAGGCGCCGACGATGACGTTCGAAGACTACGCCTACGGCGAGGATCGGTACAAGGTGCTCAAACAGACCAAGCCGGAAGTGGCCACCGAGCTGATGAAGCTCGCCAACAACGATGCGAAGTGCCGCTACACGTTGATGGAGCAACTGGCGAAGATCCAGTGCGGCCAGGATGCGCAGGGAACCGGCGGATCCTGTCCCAAGTCCTAAGGACGATAGGGAACAGACATGGTCCTGAGATTCGTGCGTACCGTCGTCTTGACCGTGTTGACTGGTTTGATTCTCACCGGCTGTGGCCGGCAGGTTGTCAAGGCCCCTGCAACGGGGCCAGGCCTGCCGGCCACAGGGCCGGCTTCCCCCTCGACCCTGCGGCCCTTCCTCGCACCCTCGGTGGAGGCCGTGGGCGGATATCCGGCCTGGAGGGCGTGCGCGAAGCTCGATTTCGACGCGATCGTGACGGCCTTTCGCCCCGACGGCGGGGCTTACCTCACCGAACATCATTTCACAGTCTCTCCGTGGTCGAACGCCATCCAGGTCCTGGCTCGGGAGCCCCGCGTCCGAATCTCGTGGGTCGTCTCCTGCGGACGATGCACTCTCAGTGGAGATCCCTCGCTCGATGTCTCGCCGTTGAACGGCTCGTATCACGAGTACGCCGACGGCGTCATGCAGATTGTCACGGTTCCCGCCCGCGTGATGGACTCCAATGTCACGCTCGATCGCAGGCCGCTGCCCGTGCAGATCGCCGGGCAGTGGCGCCAGCCGGTCGAGGCCGCGTTCGGGCCCTGGGAGGCCGGCTCCGGCCAGAAGGGCGACAAGCGGGTCACGGTTTGCGAGCCCTACTGGACGCAAGGCATCTACTTTCAGAATCACGACAGCTCGATCGTCGACATGATCTGGCTGGGCAACCCCGGCGAGCAGCGGTACCTTCTTGTCAGAGGCTACGACTACGCTCGAATCGCGGGCGACGGGGTCCTGATCCCCAGCAAGATCGAGATCTTCCGGTCCGACGCCCAGGCGCACTTCGGGCCGCGTCTGGCCCAGATCGATCTGAAGCGGTAGCATTTCCCCTTTCACTTCGCCGATGTGTCCCGGAACGCACCGCGAGGACCTCTTGTGGTTGCGTCACGCAGACGGGTGAACTATCATAAGCCCCTTGACGTACGATGCTTAAGCGTACCGGATGGTACGATCGACTGGGTGGTGCGCTCACGGGGTGACGATGGCGTTTTCGCGGACCACAATCTGGATCGTTCTTTGCGTTGTTCTCGCGACGGCGATGGCGGTGTTCTTCGTATCCCGAGGGGGCATTGGACCGGCGTCGGCCGCAAAGAACGAAGGGGTCGCCCAACGGCCGAAGCCGGCCGTAGAGGCCCCGCGATTCGATGCAAGCTGGCCCATGTTTCACGGCGGCCAGGGTTTGCTGGGGCGGGCCCAGGGCGCGCTCGCCGATTCGCTGACTCTGCTGTGGCGATTCAAGACCGAGGACGAAATCAAGTCTTCGCCTGCGGTCGAAGGGGGGCGGGTGTTCATCGGTTCCTCGGATCGTCACCTCTATGCCCTGGATCTTCGAACCGGCGTGAGACTCTGGACTTACCAGACTGAGGATGCGATTGAGTCCTCGCCGTGCGTGCTCGACGGCCGTGTGTTAGTCGGCTCCTGCGACAATCGCCTCTACGCGCTGGACGCCGGCACGGGCGAACTGAAATGGAAATATGAGACCGACGGCCAGATCCTTGGATCCCCGAACTGGACTTGCTCGCCCGATGGGCAGAAGACCTGGGTCATCGTCGGCAGTTACGACAACCGCGTGCACTGCGTCGACGCCGAGACCGGCCAGACGGTCTGGGCCTATGAGACCGACAATTACGTCAACGGCTCGCCCGCGGTGGACCAGGGCAAATGCGTTTTCGGCGGTTGCGACGCTTTGATCCACGTGGTCTCGCTGGCCGACGGCTCCAAGATCTCCGAGCTTGACAGCGGGTCTTATATCGCCGCCTCCGCCGCGTTCGTCGACGGCCAGGTCTACGTCGGCAACTACGAGAACGTCTTCTTGCGGGCCGACCTCGCAGAGGGCAAGATCCTCTGGGAGTACACGCAGGGCGAAGCCCCGTTCTTCTCTTCGCCTGCGGTGGGGGAACAACTCGTGGTCTTCGGCGGTCGCGATCAACACGTGCATTGTGTCCGCCGCGACGACGGCCAACGGGTTTGGGCCTTCAAGACGCTGGGCGAGGTGAACAGCTCGCCCGCGATCTGCGGGGACAAGGTCGTCGTAGGCAGCGACGACGGCCGGCTCTACCTGCTCCGTCTGGCGGACGGCAAACGACTCTGGTCCTACGAAATCGGCCAGCCGGTGACCTCGTCCCCGGCTGTGGCGGGCGGCCTGGTCGTGGTCGGCAGCGACGACGGCTCCGTCTATGCGTTCGGTCCCAAACTGACCCAGGAAGGTCAAATTCGATGAGAATCATCCAGATCTGCCCGGGCTCGGGCGACAATTTCTACTGTGAGAACTGCCTGCGTGACGCGGCCCTGGTCAAGGCGGTGCGAAAGCTCGGCCACGACGTTCTGATGGTGCCGTTGTATTTGCCTTTGCAGGCCGACAAGGTCGAGCAGGTCAGCAACGCGCCGATCTTCTTCGGCGGCGTCAACGTCTATCTCCAGCAGAAACTGTCGCTGTTCCGCAAGACGCCCCGATGGATCGACCGCTGGTTCGACTCCCGCGGCCTGCTCGAATGGGCCGGCCGCAAGGCGGGCATGACCAACGCCCGCGATCTGGGCGAGACGACGATCTCCATGCTGCAAGGCGAGGATGGCCGGCAGGTGAAGGAACTCGACCGGTTCGTCGACTGGCTCGTGACGGAGCAGCAGAAGCCCGACGTGGTGTGCCTGTCCAACGTGTTGCTGGCCGGCTTGGCCCGGCGGATCAAGGAGCGGCTGGGCGTCCCCGTCGTGTGCCTGTTGCAGGACGAGGACGGGTTTCTCGACGGTCTGAGTTCCCCGTACGCCGAGCGGGCGTGGGCCGTGGTCCACGAGAGAATCCGTGACATCGACGCCTTCCTGGCGGTCAGCCGGTACTATGGGGACACGATGGCGGCGCGTCTGAAAGCCGAGACGCGACGCATGCATGTGGTTCGCATGGGGATCGAACTGGCGGCATACGAGCCGCAGAGCGCGACTCCTTCGACGCCGACGATCGGCTTCCTGTCTCGAATGTGCCCCGAGCGGGGGCTGGACAAGCTGGTCGACGCCTTCCTTCTCCTGAAGAAGAGCGACCATCTTCGGTCGGCGAAACTGCGGATCTCCGGCGGCAGAAGCGTTGCGGACGAGCCCTTCCTCAAGCGACAGAAGGAGAAGCTCGAAGCCGCGGGCGTTCTTGGCGACGTGGAATTCCTCCACGCGTTTCACCATCCGGCGAAGCTGGAGTTCCTCAGGAGCCTCTCCGTGTTGTCGGTGCCGGAGCCGCAGCCGGTGGCGTACGGGCTCTACGTCCTGGAGGCTCTGGCGATGGGCGTGCCGGTCGTGGAGCCGGCGATCGGTTGTTTCCCTGAGACGATCGAGGCCGTCGGCGGCGGGGTTCTGTACGAACCGAACACCGCCGAGAAGCTCGCCGAGACGCTCGACTCCCTGTTGTCGGACCCCGAGGCGGCCCGCAAGCTCGGGGCCCAGGGCCGGGCCGGCATGCTCGACGCGTTCGACATCGCCCGGACCGCCGACGAGATGATCCGTGTGTATGAACAGATCGTTGCACGATGATTGACGCGAGGACGCGATGGTCGAGCTTGTCGATGTGACGAAAACCTACGGCGATCCGGGCGACCCGGCGTCCGTCAGCGTGCTCAAGGGCATCACGCTCAAGATCGAGCAGGGCAAGGCCATTGTGATCGTTGGCCCCTCAGGTTGCGGCAAGAGCACGTTGCTGAACATCGTCGGCGGTTTGGACCACGCCACCAGCGGGCAAGTCCTCCTGGACGGCCGGGATCTGGCGAAGGTCGACGACGACGAACTGGCGAGGATTCGCAATCGTCAGATCGGATTCGTGTTTCAGATGCACCACCTGTTGCCTCAGTGCACGGTGCTGGAGAACGTGCTGGTTCCCACGCTGGCGACCAAGGGGCAGGCCGACGGCGCCGCTCTGCGAAAAGAGGCCGAATCGCTGCTCGACCGCGTCGGCCTGGCGGACCGCATGTCGCATCGGCCCGGCGAACTCTCCGGCGGACAGAGGCAGCGGGTTGCGGTTGCTCGAGCGCTGATCAACAAGCCCAAAGTGCTGCTGGCCGACGAGCCGACGGGGTCGCTCGATGAGGAATCCTCCCGAAGCATCGCGGAGCTTCTGGCCCGGTTGAATCGCGAGGATGGCGTGACGCTGGTCGTCGTGACTCACTCGCGGGAACTGGCCTGCCGCATCGGGCATGTGATGGAACTCCGCGGCGGCGTCCTGAATGACAAGGGCAAGCCATGAGTCTCTGGCGCCTGGTCGCACGCAGCACGTGGTTCTACTGGCGGACGAACGCCGCGGTGCTTCTGGCGGTGGTCGTCGCCACCGCCGTGCTCACCGGAGCCCTGGCGGTGGGCGATTCCGTTCGGTACACTCTTCGAAGGACTCTGGAGGCCCGGCTGGGCCATGTCGAATTCGCCGTCTCTCCGCACGGGCGTTTCTTTCGGGCGGATCTCGCTGGCGACCTTCGGTCGGCCCTCGATTGCACGGTTGCCCCGGTCTTGAGAGTCCCCGGCATGATCGCCAACGACGACGGCTCGCGCCGCGTCAATCGCATCCAGGTCCTCGGCGTGGACGAGAGGTTCTACGCCGTGGGGGCTGGGACGAACCCATTCGAAAAAGCCCTGGGCGAAGGCGTCGTTCTGTGCGAGACGGTCGCGCGCAAGCTCGGCGTGGCCGCGGGCGGCGAGGTTCTGCTGCGGATCGAGAAGGTCGCGATGATGCCCCGCGATGTCCCCCTGGTCTCGGACGAGGACCGAACGACTGCATTTCGCTTGAACGTGCAGGCGGTCGCGGACGACTCGGCCTTCGGTCGCTTCGACCTGGCGGCCAACCAGGCGGCCCCCTTGAATGTCTTCGTCCCTCGGGTCTGGCTGGCGGAGAAGGTCGAACAGCCGGGACGGGTCAACATGCTGTTGGCGACCCGCCCGAAGGACGCGGCGACGGTCGAGGAGTTGAACGCCGCGATCGGCAAGGTCTGGCAGCCTGCGGACGCCGGGATCGAACTGACCCGGCTGGAGCAAAGAGACTCGTTGGAGCTTCGCAGCCGGCGGGTGTTCATCGAGGAATCGATCTGTGACCCGGCGATGAAGGCCGATGCCGGCGCAGTCGGGATTCTCACGTACTTCGTCAACGAAATTCGCCTGGGCGACAAGGCGACGCCTTACTCGATGGTCGCGGCGATGGGCGCCGCAGATGTGGTCCCGCGGGGCATGAAGGCCGATGAGATCATCATCAACCAGTGGCTTGCCGACGACCTGGGGGCCCGCGTCGGGGACTCGCTCGACCTGAAGTACTTCGTGATGGGACCCAGGCGGAAACTGACAGAAGAGCAGGGGCGATTCAAGGTCGTCAAGGTCGTTCCGCTGGAAGGAGCCGCCGCCGACCGCACGTTGATGCCTGATTTCCCCGGACTGGCGGATGTGAACAACTGCCGGGATTGGAAGCCGGGCGTCCCGGTCGATCTGAACAGGATCCGTCCGAAGGATGAACAGTACTGGAACGAG
>JAAYVJ010000589.1 GCA_012517265.1 Planctomycetota bacterium
GGCGAGAGCCGAACCAAACGTACACCGAAAGCAAGCACTTGACAAACACCGCTCAGGAGTCGATGATGCCATCGTCTGCCCAACCACCGATTCTCTGGGCCGACCAGGGAACTTGTCCAATTCCCGCTGAACCAACACACTCGCCTGGATGAGGAATTCATCCCGGATGTTCTTTTCTGGAGCGGAGAACGGAAATGCGGACAGTTCGGCGTTCTTGAGAGCAACGCCGGCGACGCGCACAGAAGGAGCGTCACGGAGATCGTGAACGAATTTGCAAGGGAAAGACTGGAACCGCTTCCATCGGATCGTTGGGACGTATACCTGAAGGCGCGAAGTGAGAAGCGCGCTTTTGCCCTGTGTCCGGCCACCGGGACGCTTCTTCGACAATACCTTTGCCAGATTCAATCACAGAAGTGATCGGCAAACGCGCGGCCTCCTGCCGGGACCCGCCCATGTCAGGCGAAGGAAGCGAAGAACGCCGAATAGACCCTGTTCCCGGTGATGCCCCAAGGCGTTCTCTTCCCGTAGCGCCAGTGGGTGACACGCGTCCCGCAGGACTGTCATGAGATTTCCTTTCTTCGTCACCTTTTCGTCTCTTTCGGCTGTCTCCGAAAACACTTTTCTCCGTGGCCTCCATGATCTCCGTGGTTCAAGACCTCTTCTCCGTTTTCGGGGCTGACGCCCGGCCTTGAGAGCCTTTCGGGTTCTTGGCTCCTTTTCTTCCTGCGTTTTCACCTTCCTGATTCGGAGCGGTGTGCGAGGCACACCCTACGTCCGGCCTCGACGGCCTCAGCGGTTTCTCTGAGCGGTGGTTCGTGACTCGTGGGCCGTGATCCGTGGGAAGAGGGCGGGCACGGGGGGATAGCCTTTACGCGGCGGTTGGGATAGGCTTGACGATGCTCTTGGGGGCGGCTATCGTAGGGGCTGTGAGGGGTGGCCAAGGGATGGTAAGTCATGAGTGGCAAAGAGGTAACGAAGAGTCTGTTCGGAGAGCCGCCCCAGGAGGCGGGGGGGAGCGAGTCGGACGCGCGCGAGCGCGCCGCGGGTCACGCGCAGACGGTCCACGGGCATATCATCCGCGTCGCGATGGAGTCCGCGGCCGACACCGAGTTCGATTACCTTGTGCCCGAAGAACTCTGGCCGATCGTCGTCGGGCAGCGGGTCGAGGCGCCGTTCGGCAGGCGGAACAAGATCGAGACGGGTTTCTGCGTGCTGGCGGACGTGCCTCGCGAGAGGTCGTTTGCCGGCGGCAAGGACGGCGGCAAGCTCAAATCCATCGTTCGCAAGGTGGACGAGGAGCCGCTGCTCGGGCCGCAACTGATGGAGCTGGCGTTCTGGATCAGCGAGTACTACGTCTGCCCCCTGGGCCAGGTGCTCACGGCGATGGTGCCGGGGGCGGTCAAGCGGGCGGCGGGGATCAGGAAGCAGCGGTGCGTCTACCTGGGCGAAGGATGGCAGGAGAGGCTGGACTCGATCAAGGGGGCCAAGCAGAAGAAGATCGTCGAGATCCTGCGCCAGCGGGGGGCGGTCGGGGCGGACTCCGCTCTCGATGCGGCGGATCTGTTGGAGGCGGCCGAGTGCGGCTCGGCGGTGCTCAAGAAGCTGGCGGACGAGCAGGTGGTGCGGGTTGTGCAAAAGCGCGTATTCGGCGAGCTGCCTGCGATGCCGGAGATGCTGGCCGGGCAGACCGCCCAGGGGGACGCGGCGATCGTGCTCAACGACGATCAGAAGGCTGCGCTGGAGCACATTTCCAAACAAATCCAGAGTGGTCGGTTCGGCGTGACGCTCCTGCACGGCGTGACCGACAGCGGCAAGACCGAGATCTATATCCGCGCGATCGAGGAGGTGGTCCGCAGGGGCAAGGCGGCGATCGTGCTGCTGCCGGAGATTGCGCTGACGGCGCAGACGGTGCAGCGGTTCGCGGCCCGGTTTGCGCGGGTGGCGGTGCTGCACTCGGGACTGACCGCGGGGCAGAGGAATCAGCAGTGGCAGAAGGTGAAGGCCGGGCTGACGGACGTCGTGATCGGGGCGCGGTCGGCGATCTTCTCGCCTGTGGGGAACCTTGGCCTGGTGGTGGTCGACGAGGAACACGAGCCGAGCTACAAGCAGGACACCGCGCCGCAGTACCACGGGCGGGACGTGGCGATCAAGCGGGCTCAGTTGGCGGGGGCCCACTGTATCCTGGGCAGCGCGACGCCCTCGCTGGAGTCGATCCAGAACTGCCGGGTGCGGGACAGTTTCACGCTGGTGAGGCTGCCCAGGCGGGTGATGGACCTGCCGATGCCGGAGATGAAGCTGGTGGACATGCGGGACAGCACGGTGAAGGAGAACCACCTGGCGCTGCTGAGCAACCCGCTGGCCGAGCGGCTGGCGGAGGTGCTGGCGAGGAAGGAGCAGGCGATCTTGCTGCTGAATCGGCGGGGGTACAGCAACTTCGTGTTCTGCTCGTCGTGCCGGCACACGCTGCAATGCCGGAACTGCGACACGTCGCTGACGTTCCACAAGCTCAAGAAGCCGCTGCCGAGCGTGACGACCGCGACCGGGAGCCATATGAGCCATGGGTACGCGATTTGTCACTATTGCCTGGCGCAGACGCTGGTGCCGGTGGATTGCCCGGTGTGCGGAAGAAAAATGACGATGATCGGGGTGGGTTCGCAGCGGCTGGAGGAGGAGCTGGGCAGGCGGTTCCCCCAGGCGAAGGTGGCGCGGGTGGACAGCGACTCGATGGGGAGTCAGGATTATTACCGGTTGCTGGAGGAGTTCGGGCAGGGTCGGATCGATATCCTGGCCGGGACGCAGATTCTGGCGAAAGGGTTGCACTTTCCGAACGTGACGCTGGTGGGCGTGGTCAGTGCGGACACGTGTTTGTATATCCCGGATTTTCGGGCGAACGAGCGGACGTTTCAGTTGACGTCGCAGGTGGCCGGGCGGGCGGGGAGGTCCGAGAAAAGGGGCGTCGTGTACGTGCAGACGTACTTTCCGGAACAGCCGGCGGTGAAGTTCGCGATGGCGCAGGATTTCGAGGGGTTCGTGAAGGAGGAGATGAAGCACCGGAAGGCGTGCGATTTGCCGCCGTTTTGGCGGCTGGCGATCGTGATGCTCAGGGACGAGAAGTACGAGAAAGTCGAGGCGGCGGCCAATTCGATGCGGCTGCGGATCGGCGACGCGGTCCAGCGGCATCGGATTGAGGCCAAGATTCGCGGCCCGATGCCGGCGGTGATCAGCCGGATCGAGCGGTTCCACCGGATCCAGATCATCGTGCAGACGCCGGATGCCGCGGCGATGCGAAGACTCTTCGCCGCCCTGCGAGCCGACAGGCCAATTCGACCTTCTGTAAAAATTAGTGTTGATATTGACCCGGTCAACCTGTTATAACTTGCAGTCATCCAAGGCCGTGGGTACACTCACGACTTTGGCGACCGGGGCGTGGCTCAGTTTGGCTAGAGCGCTTGGTTCGGGACCAAGAGGTCGGTGGTTCAAATCCACTCGCCCCGATTAAGAGGATGTCTTGGCTGGCGTCGATCAATCAGGAGGCGGCCGCGAGCCTGGACGAAGGGATGGAAGCGACGCTGACCGTCAACCGCCTGAACCTGCCGCCGCCGTTGCGTCGGATCTACTGCCGCAGTTGATCAATGCCATGGCTACGCTGCTTGACAAGAAGGAGGCCGCCGCATAGAGTCGTCCCCTGTTGCCCGGCCGCAAGCCGAATTCCAACGGCAAGCGGGAGAACCTCGCAGTCGCTCGCGGGGCGTTCTACGTGTATGTCAGACGGATCTCATGAGAGCCGAGCGTTCGCGGGGCGGGGCGGGTTGAGAATTGGCGGTCCATCACCCGAAAAATCTGCAGGGCGAAACAGTATTCTGGCGAAACTATAGTATCAGAGCTATGATATGATAGGGTTGTCATGCAGATCGCACGAAATGTGCGTCGACGTGCTATGAAGGCGTTCTGAGGAGGTTGGTTTCACCGTGGATGAGATGGATCAGAGGGCGAAGCCCAAACGGACGCGCGTGCTTCGTGTGGCGGACATCATCCCGCCATTCGACAAGATCCCGGCCCCGGCGGACGCCGGCGAGGAGGAATCCGAGTCGCCGGAGTCCCCGCAAGCGGTTGAGCAGGCAGGCAGTCCGGGCAATGAAGGAAGGGAGGTTGTTGGGCAAGAGACAGGGGACCTGCCCAAGTACGACCTCGCTGAGAACATCCTTGCCGAGCAACGCCGGGTCGCATCGCGTCGTCGTAAGGCACCCAGCCAGGTCCTGGAGGCATCGACCGTTCGAGGCGAGTTGAGGGCGGTTGAGCCGTCCGTTCTGGAGTTGCCTTCGGAGGATCTGCCGGAACTCCAGCGGATCGTGGCCGAGATCGTGGCCAGAGACATCGAACGGCTGTGCCGGAGACCGAATCCGAACTAATCCTCCGAACGAAGTCGGGGATTCACAATCAGAAGAGGGGCACTACCCTGAAAGGTGCTCCCAGAAAGCCGCGGGACAGGGCGAGTTCGAGTAGTGCCCCCGCCAAGAGTATTTTCCGACGTGCGCAGCCAGCGACGTTAGAGTCTCCTCCCAGGCACCGCATCCAAATTGGAGGCCTGTGTGGCTGAGGAGCCGCACACTGCCAAGCCTCCAGGTTCGAACGCTATAGTACTATACGTCTTTCTGGTTGATGGTCAATTGGGGAGGATACGTATTTGGGGAGGGATTGTCCGTGCTCGGAGTCCTTCCGCGATCGAGATTCGGAAATTTCCTCCAATTCCTGTTACCCTTGTGCTCTGCGCGGCCTTGTAGGTTGTAGATGGATACTCCGGACCGGAGTGTGAAGGCCGGTTTGCCGGTGGGATCCGGCTCGTGCGGTTTGGCACGGCGTTCTCCGAAAGGTCCAAGGCGTTTGACCGGGGCCAGGCGGAAAACCTTAAGGCCTTTGGAACAGTAGAGTTACGGGCGAGCCTTATGTCGAATGGATGGAGCAATTCCGCGCGGTCGGTTGATCGTGGCGGACGCCGGCGGTTGGCCGGAAGGGGGAGTTGAGGCTCGTCGATCATGTTGCCGCCGGGGAGAAAGGAGTATTTCGATGTATGCTTTTAGCGAAACAATTCGCTCCCGGATGGTGGGGGCCCGGCATGCAAAAAGACGCCTCCGAGGTTCTCTGGTTGTGGTTGTGTCGTTTGGGCTGGTCCTGTCGGTTGCGCCGGCTTGGAGTCAATTGCACGGGCGCGACAGCGCTGGCGGCTCACGCCCCAGTGCCCCGAGTCAGACGCCCAGCGCGCAGCCCTCGCCGCAGATGAGGTCGCAACCTCCGATCATCAATCGCAGCAGCCCGGCGCAAATCCCGTCGCTGCGGTCAGTTCCGAGCCCGCAGATCAACCGCAGTCCGTCGACTGTGGCTCCCTCACCCAGATTGAGCCCCTCCGGGGGCGGCCTGCGGGATCGCATGACCAGCAACCGGTCTCAGTCGGTCACGCCGAGGCCGTCCATCAGTCCTTCTCAGCCGACTCCTTCGGTCGCTCCGAGCCGGCCGGCTCCTTCGTTGGGCCGTTCGACTCCTTCGGTGGAGCGATCCAGCCCCTCCGTCAGTCCGAGTCGGCCGCCGACTTCGTTTCGGTCGAGCCCCTCGCCCGAGGCCTCGGCGCAGAGCTCGATTGGCGGACAGTCCACGGTGGATCGTATGGCCTCCCGGCGACGGGAGATCCAGTCGCGATCCAACCCCTCGTCGGCGGGATCCCCGCCGTCCGCCAGTCCGTCGCCTGGCGTGAATCCGACACCGACGGAGAGCCCCCGGGTTCGCCAGTACGGCTCTCGAATCGGGTCGAACAGGGAGCCATCGGCTTCGACCCCGTCCACAGACACGATGCGGCCGCCGACGACGGAGTCGGTCGGGTCCGGCGTTCAGCCGTCGGAGCGATCCGCCACGGGGGGCAGTTCGTTTGCTGAGAGAATGAACCAGAGACGACAATCCCCCCGGAGTGCGACACCTGGTCCGGGTGCGCAAGGAGACTCCACCACACCATCGCTCCACCGGTCCGATCGAATCGGCCGAGGGACGCAAGAGACGCAACCCTCTACACGAGAACAAGATACGGCATCGCCGCCCGCAGGCAATCCGTCGGATCGCATGACGGCGGCTCGACGGGGCATGGTGGATCGGCTCAATGAGAGTCGCCAACGCGGCGTCACCGAGAGAAACGGGCGGGGCGACGCTCCCGAGTTTCGGCCGCAGGGCCCGGCGGCCTCCGGCGGGGCGGCGCGTCCGAACCCCGGGATCTCGGGAGGCGATCAGAGCAGGACGGGGCTGCGGGATCGCATGGCATCCTCGCGGAATCAAGCGATGGGCCGACCGGAGCGGCCGAGTTCGAACGCCTCCCCGGTTATCGCGGCTCGGCAGCAGGCCGAGCAGACGGCAGCCCGCCACAGAGACCTGAATGCCCGCCTGACCGACTACCGGCAGCGACGAGACCCGGCTGCGGCGGACCCGAGCTCGCCCCGACGTGATTTCGGGCGTGATTCGCGGGGGGGGATCGATCGGCCTGCGTCCCACGTGCACGCCAGATACTACGATCGGCCAGACCTGATCCGCCACGATTACCGTCATGCGTACACGTACTATGACCGTTACTACCGGCTCCACCACCGGATCATCTGGCCGGACTACCATTATCCGATTTACTATCGGTTTGGTCCCCGTCCCTATTTCCGGTACGTGTACCCGTACTATCATCGCAAGTACGTCTTCATCAGCCTCGGTGGTTTCTGGCCCGACGACTATTTCTACATACGCTACTATTGGTATGGCTGGCACCCCTACGTCTGGTACGGCTACTACCCGGTGGCGCGTGAAGTCGTCGCCGACAACTACAACTACTACACGTACAACTATTACTATCAGGACACCGACGGCAGCTACGCCAACTACACGTCGAACGTGCCGGTGAACAACGACGTCCCGCCGGTGGACCAGAGCACATGGGCCGACGTGCGTCAGAAGCTCGATCAGCGGCAGGCCAGGGGGCCGGCCGCTCAGACCGTGGCCGACACGCGGTTCGAGGAAGGCGTCAAGAGCTTCGAAGGGGGCGATTACGGCGGCGCGGCCGCTAAGTTCCAGGAGGCCATGCGGCTGTCGCCGGAAGACATGATTCTGCCGTTCGCGTATGCCCAGGCGTTGTTCGCCGACGGGAGGTACACCGAATCGGCCGAGATGCTGCGAAAGGCTTTGAGCAAGGTCACTCCTGAGAAGGAGGGAGTCTTCTATCCTCGCGGCCTGTATGCGAACGACGATGTGCTCTACGCCCAGATCGAGAAGCTCGTGGACAAGATGGAGCAGTTCGAGAACGACGCCGACATGCAGCTTCTGCTGGGCTACCATCTGCTCGGCACCGGCGAAACGGGTTATGCCCGCGAGCCGCTGGAGCGGGCCAGCCACGATATGCAGAACTCAGTAGCCGCCAAGACCCTGCTGAAGCTGGCCGACAAGATCGAGAGCGAGGCCAAGGCGGCGGACCAGGCGGAAGGGGCCTCGAAGGAATCTGGCGCGGCACCCGAGAGCCAGGCCTCGGTGGAGACCGAGGCCGCGGCGCCGTCTCCGACGCAAACCGCGCCCGAACGGGCGGAACCAGCCGGGCCAGGCGTCTCTCCCGTCGAGAGTATCCAGCCGCGGACGCAGAATCCCAATCAGGTCCCGGACGTCAATGGGCCCTCGCCCATGGCGGAGGGAGTGGAGGACCCAAACGCCGCCGCAGTCGCGCCGCCTGGCGGCGCGGGTCTTGGGGGCGGAGAATCCGACCCCGCCCAGTCGGCCTCGATGGCGGAGGCGGGGAATTGGTTCGGACAGGGGATTTCGGCCCTGGCCCGGTGTCTGCGGCTGGACTTTGCCGTCTTGGTGGGCATCGTCCTGCTGGGCTCGGTCGGGGTCTATGTGCAGTGGAGGCTTCCGTGCCGCGGCTGAGTGGCCGTCCGTCGTGGGGCGGCCAGCGGATTGCGGCGGTTCACAGGTTTCTTGGAAGTATGGATGGGTACCAGGCGATTGTCCGGGTTGGGTTGCACAGGCGACATCAAGAGGCCGGCCTGGCCAGTCGGATGCGTGGGAGTTTGCCGGTTGAACTCGCGTTATCTCCACGATAGAATAGGGGTTTACGGGATTCGTGACCCGTACCCGACGGCATGCCAAACGGGAGCGCCGGCGGGAATCTCAGGCAACGAGTACAGGAGAACGAAATAACCGGACATGGATAAGCGGCTGCGTAACGCTCTACAGCAACTAACGGCCTCTGATACCGAGTCGCGTCGCCGAGCGATGGAGCCTTTTGTGAGGGCGACTTTTGCCATGTTCATCGGGCATCTGCATCGCTACCTCGGCAATGAAGTGGAATGCGAAGATGTGTTGGAGGATGTGTACGCGGACATCTGGGAGAACCCGGATCACCTGCGCGACATTGAGGACGACCGCCAGCTCCTGCGAACGGTGTACCTCTACTACATGCGCAAGCGTCTCCGCGAGGTGTACCGCAGACTCAACCGCAGGTCGTGCCTGTCGCAGGCCGACATGCAGAATCTGATGGCGCCGGATTTGGGCCTGGCCGATCTGGTCTCGCAGGAGGAGTTGAAAGAGCTCCTTCGCCAGATGCTGGACAAGCTCAAGGCCCGGGAACGCAAGGCGATCGAGCTGTGGATGGAAGGCCTGTCCAACCGGGCCATCGCCAACCAGCTCGAAACGACGGTCGGCGCCGTCAAGATGCTGGAGTTTCGGACGATTTTGAAACTGAGAGAAATGCTGAAAGAACACTGCAGGGAGTCTGGTGGGCAGGACTGAGGGTCCTGCCGGGATTGGAGCGGTTTTACCATGGCGAATGAACACAGAGAGATCCAGGAGTTGCTGGCCGACTACGCCACCTCGCTTCGCGACGGCAGTCTGCCGACCTTCTTGAAGTCTCTGACCAAAGAAGAGGCCAAGCGGATCGGCGAGTCCAGGGATTTCTGGGAGGCCACGGAAATCGTCAGGATGATGAACAGCGCCAGTTTCGGCGCCAAGCTGGTGACGCCCGACGTCGGCCTTTTTATTTCGCGCGTTGACGCGGGGATTGCGTCCCGCATGAAGAAGGCTCAGGCGTCAACGCGGGATCCCAGCCGAAGTCATGTGAATTTGCAGTAAGGACGTGGACCTGCCTGCGGAAGGCGGAGAATCTGGCTCGTCTTCCTCATGGTCCGTGGCTTTATCAGAATGACGGAACTCAATAGCCCCCTATGATTTTGGACTGTTATCAATGCTCGTCCTGCCATTTTGAAGACATGGAGCCCAGCACGCGGATCGATCCGGCGACGATCTCCCCGCCGCAGACGCGGGCGAGTTTCAACAACGTGCTGGTCGTCTTTGTCTGTGTGGAACGCTACGACGGCAGAGAGGAGCTGGAGCAAGTTGCGACCGAGCTGGGTTCTCTGATCACCATGCTGGGCAAGCGGCCGATCGTGCTGTGTCCCAACGTGCACCTGTCGATCGACAAAGCGCCCGAGAAACAGGCGGTGTCGCTGATCGGCGAACTGGACAAGCTCCTGAAGGAACGAGGCCAGGAGGTGCACCGGCTCTCGTTCGGCTATCACAAACGTTACGGCCTGGAGTGCAACGGAAACGTCGGCAGCGTGGTCGGCCGGCGGTTCTACGGATCCGAGCACAAGCAGTTCCTGCGGCTGATGACCCGCCTGGGCATCTGTCCGCCGGAGTCGCTGCCCAGCGACATGCCGTCCTGGGCGCACGTGCTGATGCAGCGCCAGTTGAAGGTGCTCGGCAACCGGCGAGAGACCTACGAGGCGGCCAAGATGATGCTCCAGGAGCAGCTCGACGCCACCGGCCAGGGCGAACTGTGGACCTGCATGTTGTTCGAAGGCGAGCGCCAGCCGATGGACGACTATCTCAGCCAGCTCCACACGATCCTGCATGAGTATCCCGACGTCCGGGTGCACCGGGCGATGAACCTGAGCGTCCCGGGGTTCTCCAACGCGGCCCGGCATCTGTTCCGCCGGTTCCCGGAGGCGATCGAGTCGGGCCGGCTGCGGATGTACAACAGCAGAGTCTCGGACATCGAGTTTCTGCTGTCCCGCAGCGCGGTGCTGCTCGCCTTTCCGCAGAGGCCGCGAAAGGCCGAGTCGCACGCGGGCGAGATCTCCTTCGGCATCTACTGCAAGGACGACGATTTCGCGAAGAACCTGATCCAATGGTACGGCGCGTTCCTGGTCGACAGCAAGTTCGGCTGGATTCGCACCGAGTCGGACCTGGACGCGGCGATCAGCGAATTGGAGGAAGAGGCGTTTGAACAGGGACAAGAAGAGGGCTGAAAGGTGTTGATCCGGCCCCGGCTCGTCGGACGGGGAGGTGAAGGAGCGGTCTGGAACGCCCGACCGGGCGATCGAAGACCCGGACTGGTTTGGCAATAAGGCGGTGCACGTGGCTCTGTCGGTCGCACTCGTTATAGCCTACGTTGTGGTCTTAACGTTTGTCGCCATTCGTGCGCGCGCAGCCCGCGAGTATTCGGAGTTTTCGCTCGCCAAGCGAGCCCTTCCCCTGGCTTTGATCTTCGGCAGTCTCTGTGCCACGTACGTGGGACCGGCGTTCTCCATCGGATTCGTCGGCAAGGGATTCCAGAGCGGTTTCCTCTTCCTGATCATCGGATTGGCCTACGGCCTCCAGAACATCCTCGTCGGAGTCCTCATCGCGCCCCGTCTTCGCGCGCTGGAAGGTTGTCACACGCTCGGGGACGCCGTCGGCCACCGATATGAAAGCCGGACCTGCCAGGTGCTCGCCGGGATCATCTCGGTCGGCCTCTGTGCCGGATTCGCCACCGTCATGGTCAGCGCCGGCGGCCTGGTCATTCGGGACGTGTTCGCACTGCCTCTGTGGGCCTCCGTCGCTCTGATCGCCGCCGTGACGGCGCTGTACACCACCTCCGGCGGACTGCGCGCCAGCGTCGTCACCGACGCCTTCCAGTTCACCGCGTTCACCTTGCTGTTGCCCTTGATCCTGCTGGTCGCGCTGGCGTTTCACCTCAAGGGCGGGGGAACGGCATTCTTCTGGCATGCCGTCGAGGCGACGCGCCAGGGCGTCGGTTCCATGACTCCCATGGAGCTCGTGGGGCTGTTGACGTCGTTTCTCCTCGGCGAGACCTTGATCCCGCCCTATGCGAATCGCGCCCTGGCCTCGCGGACGACGGAGTCTTCGCGAAACAGCTTCGTGCTGGGCGGTCTCTTCAGCGTCATCTGGTTCCTGGTGATGGTCTCTCTGGGAATCGTCGCCCGCGGCCTCATCCCTGACGATACGAAGGGAGACCACGTCTTGTTGAACCTGGTGAAGCTGATCCTGCCGGCGGAAGGGTACGCGCTCCTGATGGTGGTGTCGCTGTCGGTCATCATGTCCAGCCTCGATTCTCTGCTGAACGCCGGCGCCGTGGCGTTCACGCAGGACATCGTGCGGCCCTTGCGGCGGTTTTCCGACCGGGAGGCCCTGAGCACGGGCCGGGTCGCGACGGCTGGCATCGCCGCCTGCGCGGCGGTCGCGGCGGCGGGGGCCGTGAAGTTTCCCAGCATCATTGACGGCCTCCTGCTCTGCTACGCCGTCTGGGCGCCGGCCATCCTCCCGGCCTTGGGATTCGGCCTGTGGCTGAAGAAGCCCCGTCCGCCGGCGGGCATCGCTTCCATGGTCGCCGGGGCTCTGGTGGCGGTGACGTTCCAGTTCCTCTGGCCCCAGGCGAGTCGCACGACGGCGATTCTGCCGGCTCTGGGCGCCTCTCTGGGGGCCTACCTGATCGGCCATCTCCTGGGAGGACGACGGGGATGATGGGAGCCCTCGTGATGATCGGCGTTGTGGTCGCCTCGGTTCTCGTGATGGCCAGCGGCGTGTGGGTCGCCTCGGCCTTGATCGCCGCCATCTGGCGCGTGGACCGAACCTCGCCCCCGTCGGTGTCCAAGACGTCCGACGAGAGCCGGCGGTGACTTCACATTTGCCTTGGCGTGTCCCGGCCGGCCGCACTATAATTCTCCCGTGTGATCGAAACGTCACTCGATTCAGGGAGGTTCCTATGTCGTCGTTTTCTGCCATTCCTTCCATGCGACGCGTGTCGCTTCTGGCGATTCTCCTGGCTCTGGGCGGCGCGGCGTATGCCGCGAGCGAGTCTGGTTCGGTGAGAGTCGTCGATCCGCGATGCGAGTACCTCAAAGACCCGTTGGGAGTCGATGTTCGCCAGCCGCGTCTCAGTTGGAGACTGGAGGCCTTGGATTCGGCCGCGCGAGGCCAGAAGCAGACAGCCTATCAGATCCAGGTGGCCAGCACGCGCGCCTTGTTGGAGCAGGGAAAACCGGATCTGTGGGATTCCGGCATGGTCGCTTCCGATCGATCCGCCCACGTGATCTATTCCGGCAAGCCGTTGACTTCCGGAGCCCAGTGCTTCTGGATGGTGAAGGTCAAGGACGAGAACGGCGTCGAGTCCGCCTGGAGCACGCTGTCACACTGGACGATGGGGCTCCTGGAGCCGTCCGACTGGTCGGCCAGGTGGATCGGAAGCGACC
>JAAYVJ010000087.1 GCA_012517265.1 Planctomycetota bacterium
ACTCGATCCCGGCATAGAGGTCCTCGGTGTTCTCGCGGACGAGCACCAGGTCGATGTTGTCATACTTGCTGCGGACGCCCTTGTAGCTCTTGCACGGGCGCAGACAGGCGTAGAGGTCCAGACTCTGACGCAGGTACACGTTGATGCTGCGGAAACCCGTCCCGACAGGGGTCGTGATCGGGGCCTTCAGCGCGACGCCGTTCTTCTTGACCGACTCGATCGTCGCGTCCGGCAGGGGGGTGCCCAGCCGCGCCATGACGTCCACGCCCGCCTCGGCGGGTTCCCAGTGAATATTGGCCCCGGTGGCGTCGATGCACCTGCGGGCGGCCTCTGCGATCTCCGGCCCAATGCCGTCTCCGGTAATCAGCGTTACGTTCGTCATCTCCAGACTCCTATCCAAAAGACGCCATGGTAACGCCCAAACCCCCGCCGGTCAACGGTTGCGGCGGCCTCGTTTTCCCCGTCCGGCCGTGACGCGGAGGGCGTTCGCCGCCTCTTACTGAGGGAGTCCTCCCGGGAGGGCTCGGAAAGACCCGTTGTGCTGGACGCGCAACACGGTACAATCGGGCTCGGCCCGCCGGGTGCGGAGCACGATTGCAGGATGCGTCAGTTCGCAGGATTGGTGAGGCAGAGAAGATGAAGATCCAGAGTGGGATGAACGCGGGCGACAGGGCGTCGGTCAGACTGGCTCTTTTGTGCATCGCCGCCGTGGCCTTCCTTGTGATGGTCGGCTGTGCGCACGAGAAAGCCTACAAGCGGGGGGATCGACTGTCACGCGAAGGGCAGTACGACCAGGCCGTCGCGGAGTTGGAGAACGCGATCCGGCTGGCCGAGGACAAGAACAACCACAAGGCCGCCGACAAGTACCGTGCGAAGCTGGCACAGGTCAAGCTGGAAGCAGGCCAGTTCTACTATCGCGAGGCCCAGATCCGGCTGGACCGGGCCGACCTCGGCGGCGCGCAGGACTGCATCGAAAGGGCTCTGGTCTTCTGCCCCCAGGATCGGGCGTTCGAATCGCTCCGCCAGCGCGTCGTGCAGGCGGTCGGCGAGGCCGAGAAGGTCCGCGCCGACGCCCTGTCCCTGGCCGACCAGCGTCAGTGGCGGGACGCGCTGCAGCGGATGAACGAGGCGCTGGCCATGAACCGGACCATGCCGGGCGGCGACGCCGATCTCAAGCGAATCAAGGACCGTGCCTATCGCTACTACCTGGACCTCGCCAACGAGCGGCTCCAGGAGGGCAATCTGTCCCAGGCGGAATCGGAGGCCCAGGCGGCGCTGGCGTATCAGGAGTCCGGCTCCGAGGCCAAGACCATCCTGCGGACCGTCAAGGACCGGCGCGAGGCCGCCGTGCTAATCGAGAACGGACGCAATCTGCTGGAGCAGGGCCGGGCCGAAGAGGCGCTGGCCTCGCTCGAACGGGCGGCCAAGCTGCATCCGTCCCATCCGGAGGTATCGGGCCTGCTCTTGCGGGCCAGGCAGGCCGTCTGCGACATCTGGCTCCGGCAGGGACGCACCGCAGTAGAAGCCCATGACTACCCCATGGCGATCCGCCTGTTCCAGAAGAGCCAGGGACTGCTCGACGGGTACGGCGGCGTCGCGGCCCTGCTGGCGGACGCGAAGTCGAAGCTGGCCTCGCTGCACCTGGAGGCCTCGGGACAGTATCTGCAGGATGGGGTCGCGGGCATTGCGGCTTTCCACGCGGCCGCCGCTTTGACCTATCTGCCTGGAAACCCCGACGCCCAGCGTCAACTCGCCCAATGTTCCGAGCAGGTTCGTCAGGATGTCTCCTATACCATCGCGTTCACAGGCTTCAAAGGCACGCCCCAGCAGCAGTCGCTGGCGGCGATCCTCGATGCGGCGACTCTGGAACACCTCACGAAGGCCCACCCGGCCAACGTGATGATCGTCGAACGGACCGATCTTCGGGCCGTCCTCGGCGAGCAGGATCTGAGCAAGACCGACCGGATCGATCCGCAGTCCCGCGTCGCCAGCGGGCAACTGCAGGGCGTCGATGCCTTGATCCTCGGCCAAGTGCTCGACAGCAAGGTGACCTCCGACAGCAAGCAGACCGGATATGGGGAATCCACCTATCAGGACGGATACCGGCGGGAGCCCAATCCCGACTACATCAACGCGTCCCATGAACTCGACGCCGCAGTCGGCCGCCTCGATCAGGCCCGCCGGCATCTGGCGGAGGCCGAGGAGCGGCTGGCTCGCATGAGCCATCCGGGTCCGGTCACTCCGGAGGAGATGCACCGAAGACGCGAGGCCGAGATGCAGGTGCATGGGGCCCGCGAGCGGCTGGTGCAGGCGGCCGCCGACGTGGGCGGCGCGAAGATGCGTCTGGCGTCGATCCCGCCGGAGGTGCTCGTGCCCAATATGGTCGTGCACCGCTACCCCATCGAGACGTTTACCTGGACCGCGAAGGTCGTTTGCATGATCAAGATGCTCGACACGGCCACGGGGGAAGTGCTGATCGCCGAACGGGTCGAGGGCCAGGCCGAGCATTCGGACCGCATGGTTCAGGGCGACGCCTTGCGGAACGTGCCGGAGGACGCCTTGGAGCTTCCGAGCGAGTCCACGCTGATCGAAGGCGCCGCGAATTCCGCGATCGGCCGACTGCGCCAGACGCTCAACCAGGCGTGCAGCAAGCACGGCCGGCGGTTCCTCGTGCAGATGCAGCGGGCCCAGGCCGCGGGCGACGCGATCGTAGCGGTGGACAACAGCGTCAAATACCTCTTCGCCTATCCCGGCGGCGATCCCCAGGCCAACGCCATGATCGAATGCATCCGCGGGTATCTCGCCGACGAGGACGGCCTGATCGATGTCCGGGCTTTGCTGCGAAATCAATTCCATGTTCTTCCGTAGAGTGGGGTGTCCGTGAGAAACTGCAGTGCGTGTTCGGTCTGGTTGGCTACGATGATCCTGGTCGGGGACGCGGTGTTCGCGGAGGAGCCCGTCGTTCGTCGGAGTGTTCCTCAGGTGCAGAAGAATCTCGCCGGGGTGTTCCTGGAGGGACAGCCGGTCACGGCGTCCGTGCCGGCGGAGGCCGTCTCGGGCGCGATCCAGTGGCGGGTGGTGAACGATCGTGCGGAGCAGGTGGCGTCGGGAACGCTGGCAGCCGCCGCGGCCAATGTTGAGCTCGGCACGCTGGGAATCGGCTGGTATCGGATCGAGTTTCTCGGGGGGGACGGCAAGACTCTCGGCTGGACCACAGCGGCGGTTCTCGCCAGGCTGGCGGCGCCGACGCCTCAGGATTCTCCGATCTGCCTCGATTCGGCGACCGCGTGGTTTGCGAGAAACGACCGCGAGAAACAGGACCGCCTGGCCCTCCTGGCCTCTCTGGCCGGGGCCAACTGGATCCGCGACCGGCTACGATGGCGGGACATGCAGCCGAACGGACCGCTAGATGTCGCCGAGCCTGGGACGACGTACGACACCTCGGCCCTCATTCAGACCGCGCGAGGACTCAAGGTGCTTCAGGTCTTCCACGACACGCCGCCCTGGGCCGTGGTCGAGGGCGACGCCTCGGGACGCTACGCGGGCGATCTGCGGGACGTCTACCGATTCTGCAAGGCGATGGCGGCGCGGTTCCATGGGACGGTGCTCGCCTGGGAGCCGTGGAACGAAGGCAACGTCGCCACCTTCGGCGGGCACACCACCGACGAGATGTGCTCGTATCAGAAGGCGGCGTATTTGGGTCTCAAGGCAGGCGATCCGAACGTCCTGGTCTGCTGGAACGTCTCGACCGCGGTCCCGACGCGTCTGCACACCAGCCTCGTTCTGCAGAATGAGACCTGGCCGTACTACGATACGTACAACACCCACACGTACGACTGGCCCGACTCCTACGAGCGGCTGTGGAAGCCGGTGCACGAGGCGGCCTGCGGGCGGCCCATCTGGGTCACCGAGAGCGACCGCGGCATCGCGTATGCGACGCCCGAGCCGTGGTGCGACCTGTCCCGCGAGGGGGAGATCCGCAAGGCCGAGTTCATGGCGCAGTCCTACGCCAGCAGCCTGTTCGCGGGCGCGGACCGGCACTTCCATTTCATCCTGGGCCACTACTGCGAAGGCGGCAAGATCCAGTTCGGCCTGCTCCGCCTGGACGAGACGCCGCGGCCGAGCTACGTGGCTCTGGCGGCGGTCGGCCGATTCCTGGCCGGGGCCAGGTGCCTGGGCCGCTGGGATCTCGACGGCAAGCCCGATGCGCAT
>JAAYVJ010000088.1 GCA_012517265.1 Planctomycetota bacterium
CGGAAGAACCGAACAGGACCCGGCGGCCGAGACGTTGGCCGACAACATCCTGCGGTACGTCGAAGCGTGGCGTCCGCCTGTCCGGCGGACTGCGGTCTATGCAGGCGAGCCCGCCGGCCTGGCCTGGTTGAAAGCGTGCGGCATTGAAGCGGCGTTCTTCCGAGGCGAGCCGTTGACAGCCGACCAAGCGTTGGTGGTCGGACCCGGCGGAGAACGGGAGCTGGCGGCGCATGCCGCCGCCGTGGCGGATTGGGTCAAAGCAGGGGGCCGAGTCCTGGCTCTCGGCCTGGACCAAGTGGAGGCTAGCTCTTTCCTGCCCATGCAGATCACCATACAGGCGAGAGAGCATATTGCCGCGACGTTCCCGCCTTTCGGCGGCCAATCCCTGTTGGCCGGCGTGGCGCCGGCCGACGTGCACAATCGAGACCCACGCACGATACCTCTGATCAGCGGAGGGGCCACGGTCTATGGGGATGGCGTGTTGGCATCGGCCGGCAACATCGTCTTCTGTCAGCTCTTGCCGTGGCACTTCAGCCATGACCCCGAGCAGTTCAATCTGCGTCGGACTTTCGGCCGCACGTCGTTCGCCGTAAGCCGCCTTTTGGCCAACCTCGGCGTCTCCGGTTCGACGCCGCTGCTGGAGCGGTTTGGCGAGCCAGTGGGAACTTCCCAGGGCCCGTCCATTCTGAGAAATGGAGATTTCAGCGTCGATGCCGATGGCGACGGGGTGGCCGACGGGTGGGAGTGCAACATCAAAGGCGGCTCGTGCACGCGGAAGGCCGTGGCGGGACCGGGCTCCGGCTGGGCCCAAGTCATCGATGTGCCGCCCGTCTCGGCTGGGGACAAGCCGCCCGAGGTTATGATTGCCCAGCAGGATCTGCCCGTCCGCGGCGGCCAGTGGTACCGGCTGTCGTTTCGAACTCGAGGGGAGAATCTAAGTGCCAAAAGCGTCTCTTGGACCGTGCAGAATACGGCCAATTGGCAGGCTCTCTTCGACTACGTCAACTTCAGTCCCAAAGACTACTGGCAGTCATTGAGCTTTGTCGCCCAGGCCAAAGACACGGCCGCCAAGGGCACGAAGTTCCAGATGTGGTTCGCCGGCGCCGGCAAGCTGTGGGTGGGCGATATGCGGCTGGAGCCGATTCAGGACCCGGCGGTCGGCCGGTGGCTGGAAGGCCTGTACCTTACGCGGCCCACCGAGTGGGACGACCCTTATCGCTTCTTCAGATGGTGATCGATCAGAACAGGAGGAATATCCATGCGGAAAGCAACTCGTAGAGACTTTGTCAAAGGCTGTATGGCCGCCGGACTGGCGTTCGGATTGCCCCGAGCCGCCGGATCGACTGGTGCGAACAGTGACGTGCGTCTGGCGATTGTGGGGCTGGGCGGGATCGACGTTCCCGGCGGTGTGGGCGGCCGGGGTCGCCAGCTCATCGATGCATTCTCGAAAGTCCGGGGGGCCAGGGTCACCGCCCTGTGCGACGTGGACACGGCGATTCTGGACCATGGCGTCCAAATGATGAAGAAGATGGGCGTCGAGGTCACGACCTGCACCGATCTTCGGCGCGTGCTCGACGACAAGAACGTGGATGCGGTGGTGGTGGCCACGCCCAACCACTGGCATGCGCTGGCGGCGGTCTGGGCGTGCCAGGCAGGCAAGGACGTCTACGTCGAGAAACCGTTCGCGTACAACATTTGGGAAGGGCGGCAGATCGTCGCCGCGGCCCAGAAGTACGGGCGGATCGTGCAGGTGGGAACGCAGAGCCGGTCCAGCGCCGCGCTGCGCCAGGCCGGGGAGTTCATCCGCAGCGGAGAACTGGGCAAGCCTCGCTATGCTCACGCCGTGATTTACCGGCCGCGAGCGAGCATTGGCAGGGTGGCGGCGCCGACGCCGGTTCCGAGTACCGTGGACTACGACCTCTGGAGCGGGCCGGCCCCCATAGAGCCCGTTCGCCGAAAGAACCTGCACTATGAATGGCACTGGATCTGGACCTACGGCAACGGCGAGATCGGCAACAACGGCCCGCACTCCCTGGACGTCTGTCGCTGGATGCTGGGCGTCAAAGAACCGCCTCGTCACGCGCTGAGCATCGGCGGCCGATTCCTCTTCGACGACGACGGCCAGACTCCCAATGTCCACATCGCTCTCCTGGACTGCGAGCCTGCGCCGATTCTGTGCGAGATCCGCGGCCTGCCGGAGGATAAGAAACCGGCAGGCTCCTTCCGCGGCGTGCGGACCGGCGTCATCATTCAATGCGAGGGCGGTTATGTGAGGACCGATCTGACCGGAGCCAAGGCGTTCGACACCCAGGATCGGGAGATCAAGAGCTTC
>JAAYVJ010000590.1 GCA_012517265.1 Planctomycetota bacterium
CGAGATGAACCCCCGCGTGTCGCGAAGCTCGGCGCTGGCCTCCAAGGCGACCGGCTTCCCCATCGCCAAGATCGCCTCGCTGCTGGCCGTGGGCTACACGCTCGACGAGATCCCCAACGACATCACGAAGAAGACGCCCGCGTGCTTCGAGCCGACGATCGATTACTGCGTCGTCAAGTGGCCGCGGTTCACGTTCGAGAAGTTCCCGCAGACGCCGCCGGAGCTGACGATCCAGATGAAATCGGTCGGCGAGGCCATGGCCATCGGCCGGACGTTCAAAGAGGCGATGGGCAAGGCCATCCGTTCGCTGGAGATCAACCGCTACAGCCTCGGCGACAAGCACATCGACAAGTCGCTCACCGCGGACCAGTTGAAGGAGCGATTGCGCCGCAACTACTGGGACAAGCTCTGGTACGTGGCAGAGGCCCTTCGCCGCGACATGTCCGTCGAGGAACTCTTCTCCCTGACCAAGATCGATCCTTGGTTCCTGAACAACATCAAGGACGTCGTCTCGCTCGAGAGCAAGCTTCTGGAGGACAAGGGCAAGTTGCCCGAGGCCTCCGTGCTCAAGCAGGCCAAGGAGTTCGGCTTCAGCGACAAGTACATGTCCACGATCGCCGGCGTGTCGGAGCCCGAGTTCCGCAAGCACCGCCAGTCGCAGGGCGTCAACCCGGTCTACAAGATGGTCGACACCTGCGGCGCCGAGTTCGAGGCCGCCACGCCGTATCTGTACTCGACGTATGAGAGCGAGTGCGAGGCAAAACCGACCACGCGGCGCAAGATCATGATCCTTGGCGGCGGACCCAACCGGATCGGGCAGGGCATCGAGTTCGACTACTGCTGCTGCCATGCCGCCTTTGCGCTCAAGGAGATCGGCGTCGAGTCGATCATGGTCAACTGCAACCCCGAGACGGTCAGCACGGACTACGACACGTCGGACCGGCTGTACTTCGAGCCGCTCACTTTCGAAGACGTGATGTCCATCGTCGAGAAGGAGAAGCCCGACGGCGTCATCGTCCAGTTCGGCGGCCAGACGCCTCTGAAGCTGGCCGTGCCCCTGGAGAAGGCCGGCGTCAAGATCGTCGGCACCTCGCCCGACAGCATCGATCTGGCCGAGGACCGCGAGCGCTTCAACAAGCTCATCAAGAAGCTCGGCCTGCTCCAGCCGGAGAGCGATACGGCCACCAGCTATGAGCACACGCTGGAGATCGCCGGCAAGCTCGGGTATCCGCTGCTGATCCGGCCTTCGTTTGTCCTGGGCGGCCGCGCGATGCGGGTCGTCCACGACGAGAGCGGCCTGAAGGCCTGTGTCCAGGAGGCCATCGAGGCCTCCGAGGAGCACCCGATCCTGATCGACAAGTTCCTCGGCGACGCGACCGAGCTGGACGTCGACGCGATCAGCGACGGCCATGTCGTCGTCGTCGGCGGGATCATGGAGCACATCGAGGAGGCCGGCGTCCACTCCGGCGACAGCGCCTGTTCGATCCCCCCGGTCAACCTCAAGAAAGAGCTGATCGCCGAGGTCATGCGGCAGACCAAGCTCCTGGCGATGAACCTGAACGTCAAAGGGCTCATGAACGTCCAGTACGCCGTCAAGGACGACCGGATCTACATCCTCGAAGTGAACCCGCGGGCCTCGCGAACGGTCCCCTTCGTGAGCAAGGCGATCGGCGTGCCGCTGGCCAAGCTGGCCGCCAAGGTCATGGCCGGCATGACGCTGGAGGAACTGGGCTTCACGACGGAGGTCGTGCCCAAGCACTACGCGGTGAAAGAGGCGGTGTTCCCGTTCCTGAAGTTCCCCGGAACCGACGTGTTGCTGGGCCCCGAGATGCTCTCGACCGGCGAAGTCATGGGCATCTCCGACGATTTCGGCACCGCCTTCGCCAAGAGCCAGATCGCGGCGGGCAACAGTCTGCCGACCGGGGGCAGCGTGCTCTTCAGCGTCAACGACCGCGACAAGCCCAAGGCCGTGGCTCTGGCCCGCCGGCTCCACGCGATGGGCTTCAAGATCGTCGCGACCAAGGGCACGTGCATCGAGCTGATCAAGAACAACGTTCCTTCGGAGTTCGCGCTGAAGATGACCGAGGGCCGGCCCCACATCGTCGACGCGATCATCAACAAGGAGATCGACCTGATCATCAACACCGCGGTCGGCAAGCAGGCGATCGCCGACTCGTTCCAGATCCGCCGCAGCGCGGTCGACCGCCAGGTCCCGTATGTCACCACCATGCGGGGCGCCGAGGCGGTCGTCAAGGCGATCGAGGCCCTCAAGGGCAAGAAGATCAGCGTCAAGGCGATACAACTGTACTACAAATAGGACGGAAATCCGAAATTCGAAGCACGAAATCCGAAACAAATCCAGATTACGGAAATCCAAATGACAGAAACGCTGATGCCCATTGGAGGAGCCGCTTGGGAGTTTGGGTTTTGGTCATTCGTGCTTGTTTCGGATTTCGAGTTTTCCTTTAGAATAAAGGATACATCGTGAAAGCGGTTCTACTTCTGGAAGACGGCACGTTCTTCGAAGGCAAGGCCTTCGGCGCCAAGGCCGAGAAGTGCGGCGAGGTCGTGTTCAACACGAGCATGTGCGGGTATCAGGAGATCCTCACGGATCCCTCGTACCACGAGCAGATCATCACGATGACCTATCCGCTCATCGGCAACTACGGCACGAATCCCGAGGACTGGGAGTCTCGCAAGAGCTTCGTCAGCGGGTTCGTGGTCAAGGAGAACTGCCCGTATCCGAGCAACTGGCGAAACAGCGCGACGCTCGACGAGTACCTGGCCAAGAACGGCATCGTCGGCATCGAGGGGCTCGACACGCGCAAGCTCGTGCGGCACATCCGCACCCAGGGCGCGATGCGCGGCATCCTCTCGGCCGTCGAGACGGACGTGAAGAAACTGGCCGAGAAGCTTCAGCAGTACCCCGGCCTCGTCGGCCGCGACATCGTCAAGGCCGTGACCAGCGACAAGCCCTACGCGTGGAAGGAGGGCGTCGTCAACGTCCTGAATCCCGGTCTCAAGCCGCCCCAGCCCAAGTACAAGGTGGTCGCCATCGACTGCGGCATCAAGCAGAACATCCTGCGCCTCCTGGTCTCGCACGGCTGCGACGTCACGGTCGTGCCCGCGCAGGCGACGGCGCAGGAGATCCTCGCCCGTAAGCCCGACGGCGTGTTCCTCAGCAACGGCCCCGGCGATCCCGCCGCGGTCACCTACACGATCGAGACGGTCAAGTCGCTTCTGGGCAAGGTCCCGATCTTCGGCATCTGCCTGGGCCACCAGATTCTCGGCCTGGCCCTGGGCGGCACGACCTACAAGCTCAAGTTCGGCCATCGCGGCGCGAATCACCCGGTCAAGAACTTAAAGACCGGCAAGATCGAGATCACCAGCCAGAATCACGGCTTCTGCGTGGACCTCGATTCGCTGGCCGGCAAGGACGTCGAGCTGACGCACATGAATCTCAACGACAACACGCTCGAGGGCCTGTGCTGCGAGAAGCTCAAGGCGTTCGCGGTCCAGTACCACCCCGAAGCCTCGCCGGGTCCGCACGACTCCAACTACCTGTTCGACGACTTCATCGAACTGATGGAGTCGCGCTGAGTCGAAGACGGTGTGCGAAGCACACCCCACCGCTGACGCCCCGCACAAGGGACCTCTTGCATCTGCGGGGCAGCGGAATCCCCCTCGACACGGCGGTAGGGCGGGCTCTGCTCACCGCACTGGTCATTCTTCAAGGGAGGTCGATATTTCCATTCCGTCCTGGTCCGACTCTCCGCGGAGTGCTCGAAGGAACTCCGTCGGGACCGCCTGCCCCAAGCCTTCGATCTTCATCGCGTCCTCCAAAGCCTTCTCATAGTCGCCTCGGACAAAGTAGACCAGACTGCGGTGGAAGATCG
>JAAYVJ010000591.1 GCA_012517265.1 Planctomycetota bacterium
CGCAGTCCTCGATGATCCAGCCCTTGCTCCAATTCGTGCCGATCAGGCCCACCTGCTCGGCGGTCGGCGGCGCCCAGGGCGTCGCGGCGTGCATCATCGTGAAGCCTCGCACGGTGAGGAAGTTGATGCCTGTCTTGTCCGGATAGAACACGGTTCGGCGGACGTTGATCTCGACCTCGGCCTCGTTGGGATTCACGTCTTTGAACTGGGCCCAGATCGTGGTGCTCGACGCGTCCACCTGGGCGAACCACAACTGGTCCGGCCTCGACGCCTTCGCCTGCGGGCCTTTGAACACGAGACAGACTGTCTTCACCCCGTTCGTCGGCTTGATCTTCGTCGGGAACGTGGACCAGGATTGCCAGCCGCCGGTGTTGGGGACCGGGCACGTGCCCAGTAGTTCGCCGTCGGGCTTGTCCAGGCGGATTTCGATGACGCCGCCGGTGGTTTCGGAGGCGGCGCGGATCTGCATCTGATCCGCGTCTTTGCCGAAGTCCACCTTCTCATAACGGGCCCAGTCGCCGTGCTCGATCCAGCCGATGCATTGGCCGCCCTCGGAGCACGCGGCGGCCTGAACGCCGTTCTGAGCGGAGAACTCCGCCGCCGCGACTCGCGAGGATTCCTTCGCTTGCAGCCAGGCGACGTTGAGCAGGTACTGTTGATCGTTCGGGCCGTAGCGAAGCGACGGGTCGCCGACGGGTTTGAGGACGTCCTCCAGGCTGGCCGCCTCGATGAGCCAGTGCTCGTTCAGGTAGACGGCGCCCGTGTGGTGCTGGCGTCCTTTCGGATTGAACCAGTCGCCGCGGATCAAATCGCTGTACGGATTGAAGGTCCCGAAGAAGGTGTTGGGTATGGTGACTTTCCACGTGTCGTTCTGGGCCTTCTGCCAGCCTTTGACGACCTCGGACCCTTTGAGGACGACCTTTTCGCCGGGGGCGGCCTGGTAGACGATGCGGCTCTGATCGGACTGTCCCCCGCGAACAGGGGTGACCCGCTCGCGATAGACGCCTTTGTGCACCAGGATCACGTCGCCGGACTGGGCCAATTGGACCGCCGCCGAGATCGTCCGCAAGGGGTTCGACGTCGCCCCGTCGCCGGCGTCGTTTCCCTGCGTCGAGACGTGATATTCCCGGCCCATCGACGCGCCGGCTGCCGCGCACAATCCGACGCAAACTGCGATCATTCTCGCACGCATCATAGAATCCCCTTCCTGGCTTTCGCCGACTGCGGTTCCTCTACGTCTCTCGGACGGCGGCGACAGGCCCCCGTCGGCCGTCCACGCGCCCCTATACAGCGCAGAACGCATTCGTGCAACTCATTTTGGCGATTCGCTGATCCCTGAGATTCCGTGAAGAACCAAAGAAAAAAGGGCAGCGCGGCATGCGCTGTCCCCTTGCATCAATGTGCTCATCTGCGAAAAGCCCAAAGCGGAAGTCCTTGGCACTTCCAACTTCAGACTCCCCACTTCGAACTTTCCTTACGCCACCAGGCTCTTGGCCAGATCGACCGCCGACGCGGCGTCGGGGGAGTAGCCGTGGGCGCCGATCCGGTCGGCGAAGCTCTTGGTCACCGGGGCGCCGCCCACCATGACCTTGGCCTTCACGCCCGCCGCCTGGAGGGCCTTGATCGTCTTCTCCATGCCGGGCATGGTCGTGGTCAGCAGGGCGCTCATGCCGATGAGATTCACGTTGCGGGCCTTCGCCTCGGCGGCGAACTTGTCCGGCGAGACGTCCACGCCCAGGTCGATGACCTCGAACCCGGCGCCCTTGAGCATCATGGCGACGAGATTCTTACCGATGTCGTGCAGATCGCCCTGGACGGTGCCGATGATCAGCTTGCCGATGGGCTTGACGCCGGCCTTGGCCAACTCGGGTTCGAGCACTTCCATGGCCATCTTCATGGCCCGGGCCGCGATCAGAACCTCCGGGATGTAGATCTCGTTGTTCTTGAAGCGGGCGCCGACGACGTCCATCCCCGCGATCAGGCCCTGGTCGAGGACCTGCTTGGGGGCTATGCCCTCTTTCAACGCCGTCTTCGTGACGTTCACCGCCGTCGCCTGGTCCCCTCGGATCACTGCATCAGCCAATGCCTTCAGGTCTGCCATTTCAACTCACCTCAAATTCAGTGTCGGTTCGTGTACTCCCCGGATCATCAAGACCTCCATTAAAACGCCGGCGGCGGACTGCGACAAGAAAAAAAGGCCGTTGCCTTTTCGGTGTTTTGCCTGCCCGGTCTTGATCCCGGCTGCGGCGGTTGACCGGCCTTGGAACGGGGCATATACTGGCGACCAATCGGGTTTTCAGGGGGACATTGGATGCATGGCGATGATGTGAACGACGGCAAGGGGAGGCACGAACTCCATGGCCACGATCGCGGCCATGACCACGGCGAGGAACTCCGCCGGGTCTCCCGCAGGCGTTTGTGGATCGCCCTGGGCATCATCGCGTCGTTTCTCATCGTCGAGATCATCGGCGGTCTGGTCACGGGCAGTCTGGCCCTGCTGGCCGACGCCGGGCACATGCTGACCGACGCGACGGCCCTGGCCCTGGCAATCTTCGTCTCGCACCTGGCGAAGAGGCCCGCCACGCCGGAGCGGACGTTCGGTTTCCTCCGAGCCGAGGTGATCGGGGCGTTCGTCAACGGCGCGATGTTGATCCTGGTCGTGGGTCTGATCGTTCGCGAGGCCGTCTCGCGGTTCCTGCATCCCGCCGAGGTGCAGGGTTCCGGCATGCTCGTGGTGGCCTTCGCGGGGCTGGCCGCCAACCTCGCCAGCGCGTGGGTTCTGATGGGCAGCCGCAAGGAGAACATCAACATCGAAGGGGCCTTCACCCACATGATCGCCGACGCTCTGGGCTCCGTCGGCGCGATCGCCGCCGGGGTCATCATTCTGCTGACCGGGTGGATGCCCGCGGACCCCC
>JAAYVJ010000089.1 GCA_012517265.1 Planctomycetota bacterium
CCGTTCGAGTGGGTGTTGTCGAAGCTGCAGGATGCCAAGCCGGTGGCAGGGACGTCGCAGAAGGCGTGGAAGGCCCGCTGTCCCGCACACGCGGACACGAACCCGAGCCTGTCGATCACGCTCGGCGACGGGGGGCGGGCGTTGATCCACTGCCACGCCGGCTGCGCGCCCGAGTCGATCGTCGAGGCCCTGGGCCTGACGATGGCGGACTTGATGCCGCAGCGAGCGGAGGGCAGGCGACTCGACACGGCTCCACACGGATGGGCAGGGACGTCGGGGCGCACCGAACCTGGCGGACTGCATGAAGACAACGGGCCACGAGCCACGGGTCCCGGGCCACGGGGTCCCGGCGCGATCTACGCCACGAGCGACGAAGCGCTCGCGGAGCTGGAGCGGCGGATGGGGCCGGCCTCGCGGACGTGGACCTACCATGACGACTCTGAGGACCCGGTCGGCCTGATCCTGCGCTGGGACCGCGAAGGCGGCAAGGAGATCCGGCCGGTCAGTCGCACCCGCGAAGGCTGGGTGTTGGGCGGGATGCCGACCCCGAGGCCCCTGTATCGGCTGGTCGAATTGCTCAAGCGGACGGACGAACGGGTCTACGTCGCCGAGGGCGAGAAGGCCGCCGACGCGGCGGGCTCGCTGGGCCTGTTGGCGACGACCAGTCCGCACGGGGCCCACAGCGCCGCCAAGGCCGACTGGCGGCCGCTGGCCGGTCGCGACGTCGCGATCCTGCCCGACAACGACGACCCGGGCCGACGCTACGCCGACGAGGTGGCGAGGATCCTGCTGGGATTGCAGCCTCCTGCGACGGTGCGGATCGTGGCGCTGCCCGAGATCCAAGCGGGCGAGGACATCTACGACTGGCTCGAACGCCGCGACGCGGTCGAGCCTGCGGCCCTCCGCGAACGCCTGGAGACACTCGTCGACGCGACAGCCGTTCGTAGTGTGCCCGTAAGGGCATATCTTCCTGAAGAGGCGACACAAAGAAACCAAGAGAAGATAACGCCTTGCGGCGTCACTACGAACGAGATACCGCCTTGCGGCGTCACTACGAACGAGATAACGCCTTGCGGCGTCACTACGAACAAGATACCGCCTTGCGGCGTCAGTACGAACGGGTCACGAGCCACGGGCCACGATTCCTGCCCGGTTCTGACCTGCGTCGCCGACGTCGAGGAGACCGCGATCCGCTGGCTGTGGCCGGGCCGCGTGCCGCTGGGACGGATCACCATGCTCGTCGGCCGGCCCGGCGAGGGCAAGAGCTTCCTGACCACCGACATGGCCGCCCATGTCACGCGGGGCCGGTGCTGGCCGGACGGGACCGCCTGTCCCGAGGGGTCGGTCCTCTTGATCAGCGCGGAGGACGATCCGGCCGACACGATCCGTCCGCGTCTGCGGGCCCACGGCGCGGACCTGACGCGCGTGCACCTGCTCTCGACGGTCCGGCGGACCGACGCCGACGGCCGACCCTACGAGACGATGTTCACCCTGGCGGACCTGGAGGCCCTGGAGTCGGCGATGGCCGCGCGGCCCGACTGCCGGCTGGTCGTGATCGATCCGATCGGCTCGTTCCTCGGGGGCGACACGGACGCCCACCGCGACAACGACGTGCGGTCGATCCTGGTGCCGGTGACGATGCTGGCCGAGCGTCACGACGTGGCGGTCCTGGTCGTCGCCCACCGGCGCAAGAGCTTCGGGCCCAGCGCCGACGACCTGGCCCTGGGCAGCCGGGCCTTCACCGCGGTGGCCCGCGCGGTCTGGCACCTGACGCGGGACCCCGAGAACAAGGCCCGGCGTCTGCTGCTGACGGGCAAGAGCAACATCGCCCCCGAGCAGGCGGGCCTGGCGTTCACGATCGTCGCCGAGCCGGGCGGCCTGCCCTCGATCCGCTGGGAGTCCGGCGCGGTCGACATGACCGCCGACGACGCGATCCGCCGCGAGAACGGCGACGCGGACGACCGGGGCGCGACGGCCGTCGAGCAGGCCGTGGCCTGGCTGCGGGACACCCTGGCCGAAGGCGCGCTGCCCAGCGCGGACGTTCTGGCCCGCGCCAGGGCGCAAGGCATCCGTCAGCGGACTCTCGAACGCGCCAAGGAGCAGCTCGGCGTGCGGTCCCGCCGCACAGGAGGACAGGGCAATGCCCTGTGGCACTACGAACTCCCCGGCCTGTTCGTACCGATGCCCGAAGGCGCGACGCCGTGACGGCCAACGGTGCGAGGGATCGCCACGCCGGTCAAGACCGCCAAGTCCGCCAGGCGAAACCGCGTGGCGGTGTTGGCGGTCTTGGTCCCTGCGAACGCGAGAACGGCTCGCGGCATCGCGGGCAGCGGGTATAATGACGCTGTCCTGTTGTGGGTGGAGTCTTCGGATGGCCGAGCAGCCGACCTTGATCGAGGTTCTGACGCCTGCGATGTTCGAACGCATCGAGCGCGGGTTCCGCGGGCGGTTCCGGCTTGCGCTGGAGACGACCGGCCGGGACGGCGCGGCGGTCGAGAGGCTGTGCAGCGGGGATTGCCGGCCCGAGTTCTGCCGGCTCGTGCAGCGGGACGCCGCCGGGCAGGCGCGCTGCGCTGGCGAGCGCAGGCGGGGCATCGAAATCGCGGTCGAGACGGGCCAGCCCTTCATCACGATCTGCCACGCGGGGATCGTCCTGGTCTGCGTGCCGATCGTGGACCGCGACACCGTCCACGGCGGACTGTTCTTCGGCAAGTGCCTGTGGGAGCCGCCGACGGAGAGCCTCGGCCAAGACGTGGCAGGCCGGCTGCGAGGCATCCCCGTCGAGGCCGGGCGGATCACCCGCGCCTTGCGGCGGCTGCCGGTCGTGCGCGGGCGGCAGATCCACGCGGCGGCGGAGTTCCTCTTCGATCTGCTCTACGAGATCGGCGGCCTGGACGCCAAGGGCATCCGCTGGCGGCGGCAGCGGTCCAAGCAGCAGTCGGAGATCGGCCAGGTCATCCAGGAGCGAAAGAAGCTCGGGGCCCAGTGGCAGTACCCGCTGGAGAGCGAGCGGGCGCTGATTCAGAAGGTCAAGATCGGGGACCGCACCGGGGCCAAGGAGATCCTCAACTCGATCCTGGGCACGATCCTGTTCAAGGACATCGGGGACCTGGGCATCCTGAAGGTCCGCCTGCTGGAGCTGCTGACCGTGCTCAGCCGCGCGGCGGTCGAGGGCGGCGTGGACGTCCACACCATGCTGGAGAAGAACCTCGCCTACGTGAACAAGGTGATGCAGATCGACACGCAGGAGGAGCTGTGCGCGTGGATCAGCGAGGCGTTGAACGAGTTTCTGGAGCTGGTGTACTCGTCGCGGGACGCCCGCAAGATGACGCAGATCCGTCCGGCGATCGAGTACATCGACGCCCATTTCGACCGGGCGATCACGCTGGCCGAGATCGCGCGGGCCTCGCACCTGAGCGTGTCGAGGCTGGCGCATCTGTTCAAGGAGCAGATGGGCGTCACGCCGATCGACTACCTCACCGGCGTGCGGATCGAGCGGGCCAAAGCGCTGCTGCTGGGCACGGACCGCAGTTGCACCGAGATCGGGTTCCTGGCCGGCTACAGCAACCCGAGCTATTTCACGCGGACGTTCAAGCTGTTCGCGGGGATGACGCCCCGCCAGTTCCGCGCGCGGAATCGGCGCACGATCTGAACGGGATGTTCGATGGGGGATGGTTGATTTGCGATGGAAGACCGCGGCGGATCGCCCTGTTCCAATCCACCCTCAACCGTCACAAATCAACAATTCTCTCGGACCCCGCACTCGACGCACTCGAGCTCCCCTTGCTCCAGGGGCAGCTCGCTGATCGTCCAGTACACGTCGATCGTCTTGATCGCCTCGACGAACTTCTTGTAATCGACCGGCTTGACGATGTAGCCGGCGGCGCTGAGCTTGTAGCTTTCCACGATGTCCCGGTCGTCCCGCGACGTGGTCAGCACGACGATCGGGATCTTCTTGAGCGAGGGATCGGCCTTGACGGCCTTCATGAACTCCACGCCGTTCATTCGCGGCATGTTCAGATCCAGCAGAATGACGCAGGGCCTGGCGTTCTCGGGATTCCGCAGATGCTCCAGGGCCTCTTCTCCGTTCGTCGCGTGTGCCAGCGGATTGCTCAGCTTGAGGTCCCGGAACGCGCGACGCACCGTCATCGTGTCGATCGCATCGTCCTCGACCAGCAGCACAGGTTTAGTGTTTCTCATCTCTCGTCCTTTCCTTCTGTTTGGGAAGGGTGAAAAAGAACTTGCTTCCTCGTCCCGGCTTCGACTCGACTCCCACGGTCCCCCCGTGCATCTGCACGATCTTCTTGACCATCGCCAGCCCCAGGCCGGTGCTGTCGCCGTTGGTGCACGGCGCCAGCGTCTGGAACATCTGGAACAGGCGGTCGAAATGCCGCTCCTCGATGCCCATGCCGTTGTCGGCGACGGTGAACTTCCAGACTTCCCCCTCGTCCGCGGCCATGACGCGGATTCGCCCGTTCGGCTTGTCCATGTACTTGACCGCGTTGCTGATCAGATTCAGGAAGACCTGGGCGAGGGGGACCCTCTCGCACGACACGACCGGCAGCCGGCCTTCGACCTCGATGGCGATGTGCGGGGGCGCCCCGATCTGCTCGATGACCTCGGCCACGACCTGGGCGGTATCCACGTCCTCGACCGCGTGCTTGCCGTGGCCGATCTCGGCGTATCGCAGGATGCCGTTGATCATCACGGTCATGCGCTGGACGCGCTGGCGCAGCAGAGCCAGGTTCTCCCGGCCCGGCGGATCGAGCTTGTCCGCGTAGTCCTGCTCGACCCACTCGGCGATCGTCGCGATGCCGCGCAGCGGCGCCTTGAGGTCGTGGGCCGCCACATGGGCGAAATCCCGAAGCTCCTGGTTCGACCGCTCCAGGTCCGCGATCGTCACTTTGAGGTTCTGGTTCAGAGCCTCGAGCATGCACTCGGCCTTCTTTCGCTCGGAGATGTCCCTCGCCATGCCCAGAACCACCGTCTGGCCGCCGATCTTGACAGGATACGTGCGGATTTCGACGTCGACCTGGGATCCGTCCTTGCGGTTGAGACGGAACTCCACCGGCCCGACCGGGCGACCCAACGCGTTCTTGGCCAGAGCGCCCGCCGCCTTGGGCAGTTGGTTCTTGGGCAACAGGCCCAGCTTGAGGAAGTTCTTGCCGATCAATTCCTCCTTCTTGTAGCCGCACATTTCCTCGGCGGCCTTGTTGCCGTCCAGAAACATGCCCTTCAGATCGTTCAGGTAGTATGCATCCGGGGCATATTCGAACAGGATTCGCAGCCGTTCCTCGGAATTCTTCAGCTCCTGCTGGGCGCGTTTGAACTCGGTGATGTCTCGGCCGGCGCCGATGATCTGAACCACTCGCCCCTGACCGTCCCACACCGGAGCGAGGTTCACCATCATGTCGATGTGGGTTCCGTCCTTCTTGAGGGCTCGGAATTCGAGATCCTCGACGTACTGCCCGGCTCCCGCGCGTTTGAGAGCCTCCCGGCAGGCCCTGTGGAACTCGGGCAACACAAAGGTCACCCCGTTTCTGCCCAACCCTTCGGCAAGCGCATAGCCCGTGCGCTGCTGCCAGGACCGGTTCACCGACGCCAGAGTCCCGTCGAGCTCCATGAGGAACACCAGGTCGGTCGAGGCCTGGAGCAGTTGGCGGTACCGACTCTCCGAGTCCCCGAGTCTTCGCTGCAGCGCCTCGGCGGCGGCGACCTGGCCGATCGTGACCAGGATCAGCAGGCACCGGTCCCAGGTGGCCGCCAGCACATGGGCGTGCACCTGCGCGACCGATCCGGCCTGGCTGCCCCAGGCCGGTCCCAGGGGGATATCTCCGACGGCGCTGCCCGTGCGAGCGGCGCTGTCCAGCAGGCGGCGCAGTCCCGGGAGCAACTCCTGCGCGCCCTCGGCTCCTGCCAGGGGCGTCCCGTCAGCCCGGTTTGGGCTCCCCTCGTCTCCCACGATCAGGCGCAGACAGTTGTTGGCGTGCAGGATCCGCCCGTCCGGCGACATCACCGCCGCAGGCGCGGGAATCGCTTCCGTCAGGGCCGACGCCCATTCCGGAACAGCGGCCGAAGCCTGCCGACCATCCGCACTCATCTGTTTTTGATCCTCACTCATACGTCGTTCTCGTTCAGAAATCCCAATTGATCCTGCTTACCCCTTCACGACACAGGTTGACACGCCGCAGCGAGAGTCGAATGCTCCGACGCAACCGCCTCCCGATTCCGAGGCCAGGAGAACAGGAACGTGCTGCCCCGTCCCGGCTCGGACTCGACCCACACCCGCCCGCCGTACGTTTCGACGACCTTCTTGACGACGGCCAGGCCGACGCCGGTGCTTTCGAATTCATCGCGCGGCGCCAGAGTCTGGAAGAGACGGAAGATCCGGTCGAAGTGTCTGGACTCGATGCCCGGGCCGTTGTCCGAAACGCTGAATCGCCAGAATTCGCCGTCCTCGACGCAACTGACCCTCACCTCGCCCTGCGGCTTGTCCAGGAACTTGATCGCGTTGCTCAGCAGATTCTGGAACACCTGCCCGATGCGGGTCTTTTCGCACTCGATCGTCGGCAGGCCGGGCTCGACGACGACGGTCACATGCTCCGGCGGCGCGAGGCTGTCGACGATGCTCGGAATCAGTTCGTTCAGGTCCACCGGCACGAGATCCTCGTGGACCCGCCCGACGCGGGAATACTGCAAAACCCCGTCGATCAGGTCGTGCATCCGCCCGACGCGGCTCTGCAGAAGATCCAGTTGTTCCTTCGCGTCGGGGCCGAGCTTGTCCCCGTAGTCGGCGCACAGCCATTCGGAGACGAGCTTGATCCCCCGGAGGGGGGCCTTCAAGTCGTGCGAGACCACGTAGGCGAAATGCGTCAGCTCCTCATTGATCGCAGCGATCTTCTGGAGCAGCGCGGTCCGTTTCTGCTCGGCGGTGTGCTTCTCGGTGACGTCGCGGAAACTCCACACCCGACCGACGATCTGATCGCCGAGCATCTGGGGTTTCGAGTAGCGTTCGATCACCCGCCCATCCGCAAACTCGATCAGGTCGAAGCTCTCGGCGTCGGGATGAGCATACAGGTCCCGGACCTTGGCCAGGAACGAATCCGGGTCCTTCAGTTGCCCCAGCACGAACGAGAGCAAGGCCTTGTCGTCTCGCGATTCGAGAGCTTCGTCGGGAATCCTCCAGAGCGTCTGGAACTGCGTGTTCAACCCTCGGATCTTGCCCCTGCGATCCACGGCGAGAATCCCGTCGGCGGTAGACTCCAGCGTCGCTTCCAGCAGAGAGTACGACTCCTTGCGTTCCTCCTCCGCGCGTTTGCGGTCGGTGATGTCGGTCGCCACCGCCAGCAGTTGACGGCAGACGCCGTCCTCATCGATCAGAGGCACTTTCGTCGTGGTGAACCATCGGGTCGTTCCGTCGGGGTATGTGATGGGCTCTTCGGGGATCACCTTGGCCCTGCGGGTGGTCAACACCTCCAGATCGTCCCGCCGCCGGTCCTCCATCTGATCGAGGCGCGGAGCGACATCGGCTTCGCACTTGCCTTCGATCTCGCCCACCGTCGCGCCGCACGCCTTGGCGAGCGTCTCATTGGCGATCACCAACCGGCCCTCCTGCGATTTCACGCAGACGAAACCCGGAATCGAGTCGATGACCAACCGCAGGAAACTCCGCTCCTTCTCGATCGCCATCTCGGCGCTGCGTCGTCGCTTGCAATCGCCCCGGATCAGGAAGGCAATCCCGGCTAGGAAGACCATGCACAGGACCAAGGCGACGAGCATGTGACGCCAGACCCGCGCGCCGGCCCTCGCGTAGGCGGCGCCGACCGGCACCGCAGCCAGGTCCATGGAGACCTCGCCCACGGACCGGCCGAAGCCGGCGATCGGGCCGTACTGTTGGACCAGGGAGGCGGGCGCATCCTCCGGCCGACCATGGCACTGCAAGCATCCTTCGTTGAATCGACGCGGCAGAGCCCAGACGAAATGCTTCTGGCCCTGTTCGAAGAACTTGATCACGCCGGACCAGGAGTCCGCCTCGGGGTGTTCCTGAAAATACCGGATGAGCGATTCCTCCGCCGGAGTGGCGCGATTGGCGGGGTTTCGAGGATTGGTCGAAGGGAAACGCACGATCGCCTCGGGGAACACCTTGCGAACCTCGTCGAAAACGCTCCGGGCGACGAAGGAGGTGGACATCGCTTCGGGGATGAACTCGCCCTCGGCGACCCGCTTTTCCATTTCAGGCCGGATGCTCTTGCCCACGTAGTCCCGCAAGGCCTTCTCGACCTGGACCGCCAGTCGCGACTGCTGATCCGCCATCGTGTCGATGTGTTCGCCTGTCCAGCACCACGTTTCAACCAGCACCACCGCGAGGAACGCCACCGCGAGCAACCCCATTCCGATCAGAAGACCTGCCTGCTGGTTCCTCCCGGGCAGGAAGGGCGCCGGGAGCCCGTGGAAACCGCCAGAAGACTGGCCCTGACGGGCGGCCTCGTTCGCCTTGCGGCATCGCCCGCGCCAGGACCACAGTCGCACGGCTCCCCCAAGAACGGCCGCCGCGATCAGCGATCCGAGCACGGACCGACGCCGGGTCGCGCCGACCGCAGCGTTCCAGTCGTTCGCGAGCGAGTCGATCCCGACGACCATCAGCACCTTGCCGCTGTTGGGATCGCACACCGGCGCCAGGGCGCAGACGAACGTGCCGTACTCATCCGTTGCGGGCCCGAACGCCGCCGGTTTGCCTGTCGCGAACACCTGGAAGTCGTCCGGCCCGGGTTTTTCATACGCCGTGCCGGGCGGACTGGCCATGGGGTCGTCTGGGGCGTAGTTCTCGGGCCCGAAGACCAACCGCCCCTCGCGCAGAGCCATCGTGTAGATGCCCCGGTGGGAACAATACGTTCCCAAGGCAATCAACTGACTGCGGATGAACTCATAGGCCGGCGTCCCTTGGTCGGCCGCGGTGAAGGACAACTCTCCGACGATCCGGGGGTCGAGCGTCTTGGCAACGTGGACCGCATGATCCACCAGGCAATCCCGCATCTTGGCATCGACGCGGCGCGCACGGAGTTCGCCCACGCACCAGCCTGCTCCCAGGAGAGCGGCAAAGAGCAAACAAGTTGTCTTGCTCACACGTTTGTTCACCGAAACCCCTTTCTCACTCAGTCGGGCTGTCCACGGGCGAGTCATTGCGCGACGAGGGAACAGTCGCTTCGTCGCAGGCCTGCGACGGCCTCCGTTGCGGCATTGTGAAGAAGAACGTGCTTCCCCGGCCGACCTCCGACTCCACCCAGATCCGTCCCCCGTACATCTCGACGATCTTCTTGACCACCGCCAGACCGACCCCGGTGCTCTCGAACTCGTCGCGGGGCGCCAGCGTCTGGAAGAGGCGGAAGATCCGGTCGAAGTGCTTCGATTCGATGCCCGGGCCGTTGTCCGAGACGCCGAACCGCCAGAAATCCCCGTCTTGGACGCAGGACACCCGCACCTGGCCGGCGGGTTTGTCCATGAACTTGACCGCGTTGCCCAGGAGATTCTGAAACACCTGCATGATCCGCGTCCGTTCCCCTTCGATCACCGGCAAATCGGACTGCACGGTCACGCAAATGTGCTTCGGCGGCGCGATGCTGTCGACGACCGCTGCGATCAGCTCGTTCAGATTCACCGGCACGGCGTCCTCCTTGATTCGTCCCACCCGGGAGTACTGCAGAACGCCGTCGATCAGGTTGTGCATCCGGGTGACCCGGCTTTGCAGAAGCCCCAGTTGTTCCTTCGCGTCGTCGCCCAGCTTGTCGCCGTAGTCGGCGCACAGCCACTCGGCGACCAATTTAATGCCTCGAAGCGGCGCTTTCAGATCGTGGGACACGATATAGGCGAAGTGGGTCAGTTCTTCGTTGATCTCGGCCACTCGTCGCAACAGTTCGGCCTGCTTCCGTTCGGCCGTGTGCTTGACGGTGACGTCGCGGAAGTTCCACACCCGGCCGACGATCCGGTCCCGCATGCGATGAGGCTTCGAGTCGTATTCCACGATCCGCCCGTCGCGGAATTCGATCAGGCCGTGACCTTCCGTCTCGCGATGCGCGTACAGGTCGCGAACGGACGCGAGAAAAACCTCCGGATCGCGCAACTGGGTCATCGCGAAAGCCAGGGCCTTGTCGTCGTCGCAGTCGCCCAGGACGTCGTCGGGCAACCGCCACAGAGTCTGGAACTGCTTGTTGTATTTCTTGATGCGACCGTATCCGTCGACGACCAGGAGCCCGTCGGCCATGGATTCCAGAGTGGTTTCCAGCAGCGAGAGCGATTCCTGCGTCTCCTCGTGCTCCCGCTTGAACCGGGAGATGTCCACGAAGCTCTCCACGAGGTACTGCCGGCCCCGCCATTCGGCGCAGACCACGCTCTTGAGAACCGGGAGCCGGCCTCCGTCGCCCTGAAGCAGGACTCGTTCCGACCGGTCCACCGTCTGGCCGAGATCACCGATCGGACACGTTCCCTCCTCCGCCGGACAGACAAACTGGTGACAGACCCTCCCGATAATCCGCTCTTTGGGCAATCCGATCATCTCGACGGCGCGAAGATTGACGTCCACAATCTGGTGGGTCTGGCCGTCGACGACCAACACGCCGGTGATGACGCCGTCCAGCACGCTGCGCAGACGCTGCTCGCCCTCGACGCCCTGCACGCATTCCTCCATTCCCGAGCCGGCCGTCTTCAGAGCAACACCCCGATCCTCCCGCGGCGCCGACAGCCGACCCGTGGATGAAGCCTCCGCGGCCCCTTCGCAACAACACATCTGAGTGCAGCCGGTTTCGTCAGACATGGTCTCCACCCTTTCTTGCTAGTTCAGATTCATGCGATCGGCGAGAACGGGTTCAGGTTCTTCTGCCATCTGCTTCTTGGGCAACGTGAAGAAGAACGTGGTTCCCTCGCCCAGCTTCGATTCGACCCCGACGCTGCCGCCGCACAGCTCGACGATCTTCTTGACGATCGCCAGGCCGATGCCGGTGCTCTCCCGCTCGTCGCGGGGCGCCAGCGTCTGGAACATCTGGAATATCTTCTCAAAGTACTTGCCGTCGATTCCCGGGCCGTTGTCGGACACGGAGAATCGCCAGAACCCCTGCTGCTCCCGACAATCGATCTCGATCCTGGCGTTGGGTTTGTCCGTATACTTGACCGCGTTGTCGATCAGATTGCGGAAGACCTGGCTCAGACGGGGTTTCTCGCAGACGACGACCGGCAGCGAGCCGTTGACCACGATCTCCACGTGCTCCGGCGGATCCAGCAGCGAGATCACCTCCTGCACCAGGTGGTTGAGGTCCACGCGCTCGGAGCGGATGGACACCCGGCCGATCTCGGAATAGTGCAGGATGCCGTCGATCAGCTCGGACAACCGGGCGACGCGGCCCTTGAGCATGCCCAACTGTTGGCGCCCCTGGTCGTCGAACTTGTCGGCGTAGTCCGAGGCGATCCAATCGGTCAGTGTCCCGATGCCCCGCAGGGGCGCCTTGAGGTCGTGGGCCGCGACATAGGCGAAGTCCTGCAGTTCCTTGTTCGAGCGCCGCAGGTCCCGCACGGTCTCCGCCAGGTGCTCGTTGGCCTTGGCCAGGGCCCGTTCGAGCTTGCGCCGCTCGTTCGATTCCACCTGCAGCGCGATCATGTCGGCCAGCGAGGCGGCGAAATCCTGTTCTTCCAGGGTCCATTCCCGCACGGTCCCGACGTGTTCAAAGAACATGACGCCCAGTAGCTTGGCGTGCAGACGGATCGGGACGTCCATCATGGAGACGATGCCCAGCGGTTTGAAGTAGTGCTCCGTGAAACCACGGGTACGGGAATCCTCCCTGGCGTTGTTGACGGCGAGGATCCGGCTGTTCTCGATCGCCTCGAAATACGCCGGGTAGTCGGCGGCCCGGATCCGCAAGCCCATGTCCTGCGGGTTTCCACGGCGATCGTGCAACTGCTCGCACACCAGTTCGGAGCCCTGCTCGTGAAGAAACCAGATGCTGGCCCGCTCGACGTTCAGAGTCTTGGCGCCCTCTTCGGTCGCCATCTTCATGATGGTCTGCATGTCCCCTTTGATGTCCTTGGTCAGGCGGAGCAGCGTTCGCTGATGGTTCAAGATACGCTCGGTCCTCTCCATGAGAACCTGCTCGGCCTGCTTGCGGAACATGATTTCCCGCATCATGTTCCGGTTGGCGGCGGTCAGCTCCGACGTTCGTTCCTGAACGCGGGCCTCCAACTGCTCGTTCGCCTCGACCAGCGCGGCGTCCCGCTGCTGGATCTGTTCAAGCATTTCGTTGAAGGCTTCGATCAGTTCTCCAACCTCGTCGTGCCCCTGGTGCTCGGCGCGAACGGTGTACTGCTGCCTCTCGGAGACCAGACGCGCCACCTCCGCCAGGTGCAAGATCGGGCGAGAGATGATTCGCTGGAGCCGGGAGGAGACCAGGTAGGCGGCCAGGCCCGACAGGGACAAGACGCCCAGGATCGCAACGGCGCCGTGACGAAGCCGAGCGTGCATGAACTCGAGGTTGGCCCGAAGACAGATGGTGGCGATCCGCTCGTCGTCGAGCAACACCGGGTGGGTGAGCGTGAGGAATCCCCCCTCGAACACCGGGTGGTCCTTCAGTTCGGCGGCCGCGGGAATCGCGGTTCGCGCGTTCTCTCTCACGTAGGCGGCGAACAGCGCCCCGTCGGGGGTGTAAACGCAGGCGACCTCGATGGAGGGAACGGCCGCGACAGTCCGGAGGATTTCATTGGCGTCGGAGATGTCTCGGAATGTGACCGCGGCCTTGCAGTTGTCGGCCAGGATGCTGGCGTGGGTCTTCAGATCGCGAACCACGCCGTGACGCAGGGTCGTCCATTCCCAGGCCGCAAACACGATACCGGTTAGAGACAATGCAGCCAGACACGTGAACATGACGATGGCGACCAACTTGTGCTTGAGCGACAAGTCGTAGAAGAAAGACCTCGTCATGGTCCCCGTTTTACGGGTGGCTGCTTCCACCGGATTTCTCCTGATCGTCGCGTGTCTCCACAGGGTCGTGGTCGACGGTTCTGGCCGCCATGCGCAACAGGCTGGATCGGATCGTCAGACGCGCACGAGCGGCCGCCGCAAGGTTGACTTCAAATCGGACCTTCTTGTCCTCGATGAACAGATTGATCACGCCGCCGGCTTCCAGGAATCCAGGAACGTCGCCGACGGTGAGAATGTCGCTGTCCCGCAGAGAGGACAGAAGCGGCGTCAGAAACGATTTCTCGGACGGACAGAAGAACAACACGTGACATCTCCGGATCGCGTCGAGATCCGGATGCACCGACGGGACGTTCCCGTCTTCGCCCGTCAGTTGCCCCAGGCCCTTGAACCAGCGGACCTGCAGCGGGCGCGCGCCCACCTTCTTTGCTTTGAATTCCTCGAACGCGATTCGGGACGGAGGCGTACCCAGCACGCCGATCACAATCGCGTCGTTCGCGTCCGAGTCCTTCTTCTTGACCTCGGGCACGACGAATCGGCCGCCCTCGACGAACTTGAGGAAGTTGTACACGAAGGCCGCCTTGATCCGGTATTCTCGGTCCGAAGTCTCGTCTGCGAGCGCAGGGAGAGCCAGGAACGACACGAAGAGCGTCGCCCCGAGCGCCGCCCCCAGACGTCGCCGTCTGGGGCTGCAGGGCATGTTATGACCGCCCGATCGATCCATAGCTCCGGATCGCTCCTCTTTGCTTCAAATTCAGAACCGATGATTCAGACACAGACGGCTTCTCAAGGCGCGCTTCCGCGAGTTGCCCCCAATGCGCCCCCTTCAGGCAACCCATTGATGCCCGCCGAGACGATCGACAGGCTTTCGGATCTTCTATCGTCCATATTTGAGTCCCCATAAAGCGACAAACGCCGGAAAATCGATCCCGCGTTTCTTCCCGCCGCCGGGAGACGCCCACGTACGTGAGCGTCAGATTCGTCAGAGCGAAATCGTCCGCATAATCTCCGGACAGCGTCCTGGCCCTGCTCTCGTAGAGAACCTCGAGCCCGGCGAAAAGCCGCTCCGGCACCAGGGGCTTGATCAGATTCAGTCTCGCCGGGCGCCTGGGCGAGTTCACCAGGACCTCGTCGAATGTCTCGTCCTCGGACTCGACGTACGAATAGCTGATGCGCGACTGCAGCCCCTCCTCCCACCGGCCCCGCAACGCCAGCTCGACGCCCCGGGCCTGTATCTGCCCCTGATTCCGGAACACCAACAGCCCGTCGGCCGGATCGGGAACCGCAGTGACCAGATCCTCCATGACATAGTGGAACCCGCAGGCGCTCGCCAGAAGACGCCCGCCCGTAGACCAGCTTCCACGTCGTCCGGTCCCACGAATCCCCGTTGATGACGGCGGGGTCTTCTCCGACCCCGTCGAAGTCGAACGCATACCGTCCGTCGAAGTCCAGGCGGCCGAAGGACACGCGGGCTTTCGCGGTGTACCAGTCGGACAACTCGCCGGTCCAGGTCAGGCCGGCCAACGTCCCCTCCGTGAGCATGCGGGTTCGAGGGTCCCCGAACGCCGTGCTGAAGGTCATCATGGGGATGCCCTTCTCGTGCGCGCCGTGCACCAGCATGAACGACAGGTCGCCCCAGGACAGGATGGCTGCGACGCGGCCGTCCTGGCCGTCGTCGTTGTCGACCCAGCCGTTGTTCGTCTGCGGCGCGTCGAACTCCCGGAAGTACAGCTCCGAACCGTCGCTGGCCTGTGAACCGGCGGACAACAGCAGGTCCACGTCCTTGCCGAGGAGGTTGCCGTAGGTGACGCGGCCCCTGTGCGTGTCGAAACTGCCGGTCTGGCCGCTCAGTTCCAGACCCCGGACGGCGCTGCCGCGTTTGGTGATCACGTTGATGATGGCCAGCACCGCGTTGCTGCCGTAGAGCGAGGAGCCCGGGCCGCGGATGATCTCGACCCGATCGATCAGTTCCACGTCAAGCGGGAATTCCATGCCGCTCGGCGGAGCGCCCGCGATGTTGTCGCTCATCCTGTGCCCGTCGATCAGCACGAGAATTCGTGAGTCGAGACCGCCCGGCCTCTGGAAGCCCCGCGTCCCCATGTACTGGAGCATCCGGTCGTAGTTCAGGTAAAACCCCGGCGTGCTCTGCAGGATCTCGGCCAGCGTGCGATAGCCGTACAGACGGATTTCCTCCGCGGTCACGACCGTGGCCGAGGCGGGCGTCTCCTCGAGCCGCTGCTCGCGTTTCGAAGCGACGTACACCGTGTCGATGCGCACATCCATCAGTTCCTCGATAGACATCTCGAAGAAGTCCTCGTTCCCCTGGGCTCCGCCGGCTCCGGCGGACGATGGGGTCTTTGCGTCGGCCCGGGCAAACGTACCCAGTCCGAGGAACAGAACCAGAATCCCCCATACCTTGCCGGCAGTCACATCCACCCCATTGATACGATGACCACAAGGCCGTCGCACGTTGCCCCCGGGCATGAGAGGCCGCACTCCACATCGCCCGACGTCGCGAGCGTCGAACGGAATCAGAAGCGATACGTCAGGCCGATCCGGAACGTCCGACCGTCCTGCTCGATCTGGTCCTGCGCGTGCTCGCCGAAGCCCGGATGGGCGTACTCCACGTCGAACAGGTTGTACACGCTGGCCGCGATCTCCATCCGTTTCGAGGCCCCCACATACGTCACCGTCAGGTTTGTCAGCAGGACGTCGTCCGTCTCCTGGTCCCCGAGCGTCTTGGCTTTGCTGTCATAGAGGACTTCCAGGCCGGCAAAGAGCCGCTGCGGGATCACGGGCGCCAGCAGGTTCCACTTGGCCAGGTGCTTGGGCGAATCCACCAGTGTCCGATCCGAGGATTTGTCCTGAGCCTCCACATGGGAATAGCTCAAACGGGACCCCAAACCCCAGTCCCAGCGTCCCTGCAACGCCAGCTCCACGCCGGTCGCCTCCACCTCGCTGAGATTCCGGAACACCAGCAGTCCGTCGGCCGGATCGACATACTGATCGATCAAGTTCTCCATGTCGTAACGGAATCCGCTCGCCGAAGCGCGGAGACTGCGGCTCAGTTGCCGCTCCAGGACGGCTTCATACGTCCTGATGGTCTCGGCGTCCAGATCATTGCTGGGCTTCTGGGTGTTGCCTCCATCGTGATAGTACAGCTCGTAGGCGTTCGGCGCACGGAACGCGGTGCCGTAGAGCAGTTTCAACGTCGTGTCCTCCAGCAGATCGTAGATCAGCGCCAGGCGGGGGTTCGCATCGTGGCCGAAGGTGCTGTACTCATCGTACCGCAGGCCGCCGACGAAGGTCAACTTCTCCAGGAGTTTGAACTCGTCCTGGACGTAGACGCCCCAGTTGTGGCTGTGACGGGAGTCGTCGAGGTTGATCTCCCGGTCCCAATTGGCCTGATCCTGTCGCGCGTTGCACCGCCCCTCGATCCCGGCGGTCATCGTGTGTCCGACGATCGGGCTTCCGGTCACCTGGAATTCGCCCTCCCACCACCGCCCTTTCCAGTAGTCGCGGTTGAGAACGAGGTCGGGGTCCTCCCCTTCCTCGGCGAAATCGTACACATATTGTCCATCGTAGTCGTAGCGGCTGTAGGCGACGCGGGCCCTCACCGCCCACCGTTCGGACAACGCACGGGCGAACGTCAGCCCCACCAGCGTCGTGTCGTCCCAGACCCGTGTGCGACGATCCCCGAACACGGTGTCCCAGGGGGCCGTCGGAATGCCCTTTTCGCTCCCGGTGTGCGTAAGCAGGAGCGTGAAATCGCCCCAGGAGGCACGGGCGACGAAGTTGTCAAACTGGTCGTCGTCGTTGTGCACCCATCCGTTGTTCGTCTCGACGGAGTCGAACTCGCGGAAATACAATTCCGGACCGTCGCTGTTGTACGTCGTGGCCGACAGCAGCAGATCCAGGTTCTTTCGGAGACGATTGCCGTATGTGATGCGGCCCGTCTGCGAATCGAAGCTGCCGGTCTTGCCGGAGAGTTCCAGGCCCCCAACGCCTGCTCCCTGCTTGGTGATCACGTTGACCACGGCCAGCACGGCGTTGCTTCCGTACAATGAGGAGCCGGGACCTCGGATGATCTCGACTCTCTCGATCAACTCGACGTCCAGCGGGAACTGGGTTCCGAACAGGGGGGAGTCGCCCACGTTGTCGTTGAGACGATGGCCGTCGATCAGCAGGAGAATGCGGGTGTCGTAATCGCCCGGCCGACGAAAGCCACGGGTGCCTATGAAATGATAGGACCTGTCATAATTGATGTAAAACCCCGGCGCGCTTCGCAGAACGTCCGCCAAGGTGCGATAACCATACCTTCGGATCTCCTCGGCAGTCACGATGGTCACCGACGCAGGCGCCGCGGCCACGCTCTGGGAGCGCTTGGAGGCCCCGTAGACCGTGTCGACGCGTATGTCCATCAACTCCTCGATGGACATGTCGAACAAATCGACCGCCGCACCGTTCGGATCGCTCCCTTCCGATCCCCCGGATACAGCACGCACCGACCGCGACAGAGCCAGCACCAAGATCGTTGTCCACAGAATGCTTCTTGCAGTCACGACAACTCCGATGACTATCCGGACCCAATTACATACCGTCAGATCTGCCACGGCGAGAGCAAGACCCGGCAGTCGACCGCGACACAGCTCCATCCTGCGCCTTGCCGACGCCGGCGGCAGCCCCCAAACAGCCGACGGCGGTAGGTCCTATCGTCCAGTTCGACGCCGCGGTCGAGAAAAAGGGCCGAGACAGCCGTCGGATTCTCCCGGCGCAAAGTCGTCTTATAGGACCTCCGCAATGATCCCGCCGGGCCGCCGGGCGGACACAGGACTCCCCCCGCCTCCTTCCACATCCGAATTCCGCAATCGCCCCTTATGCGACGAAGCTTTGAACTTGACAGTTTGCCCAATTTCATCATACTGTCGCTCTTATCGTTGGCGGGTTCCGGCAGACAAGTTATGTTATCCTTGAAAGAGCGTCCTGCTGCCCCGATCGCCTGCGTCGACAAAGGAATGAACGGCCGGTGGGCCATCCGATAACAGAAGGAGCGTCCGAAGTCTGGGTTTATGTCAAGAGGCATCGCCATCCTGGGTTCCACCGGCTCGATCGGTCGCAATGCGCTTCGCGTGATCGAGGCCCTTGGACCCGATTACCGCATTGTCGGACTCAGCGCCCACACGAACGTGGAGCTTCTGGCCGAACAGGTCCGCCGATATGAACCGAAGCTCGCCGCCGTGACCGACGGCCCCCACGCCGAACGTTTCCGCGCCCTGATGAACGGGCAGAACCTCGCCGTCCTCTCCGGGCCGGCCGGTCTGACCGAACTGATCCGCGGCGACGGCGTCGACACCGTCTTGACGGCGGTGGTGGGCGCCGCCGGACTGCCCTCGGCCCTTGCGGCCGCCAAGGCCGGCAAGCGGTTGGCGATCGCGAACAAGGAACCGCTCGTGATCGCGGGCGAACTGCTGACCCGCACGGCCAGGGAACACGGCAGCGCTCTGCTGCCCGTGGACAGCGAGCACTCGGCGGTCTTTCAGGCCATGCAGTCCGGGTCGACCCGAGAAGTCGACCGGATCCTCCTGACCGGTTCGGGCGGCCCCTTTCGCGGCGCGACCCGCGAGACCCTTCGCAACGTAACGAGAGAGCAGGCCCTGTCGCACCCGGTCTGGAGCATGGGCCCGAAGATCACGATCGATTCGGCCACGATGATGAACAAGGCCTTGGAGGTGATCGAGGCTCAGTGGCTGTTCGGGGTCCCGGTGGACAAGATCGACGTGCTGATCCACCCGGAGTCGATCGTGCATTCGCTGGTGGAGTTCGTCGATGGATCGGTCGTCGCCCAGCTTGGCGAACCGGACATGTGTTTGCCCATACAGTATGCGTTGACGTACCCTCAGCGGGTTCCCGGCGTGGCAAAACGACTCCGCCTGGAACAGATCGGACGCCTCCGCTTCGAGAAGCCCGATCCCCAGACGTTCCGGGCGTTGCCGCTGGCGTACGAGGTCGCCCGGGCGGGAGGCACCGCCCCGGCGGTGTTCAACGCGGCCAATGAGGCCGCGGTCGAGGAGTTCCTGGCCGGCAGGATCCAATTCCTGCAGATCATGGACCTGGTGGAGAACTGCCTGAACCGGCACTCCGTCCGGCCCGCCGAATCGTTGGAAGAACTGCTCGAAGCCGACGTCTGGGCCAGGAGAGAAGTCAGAGAGATGTTAGGTGGTTGATGTTTGATTTGGGATTTGAGGAACGCCGCCGGCGGTTCTCCTCCAATCCTCAATCAACCATCAACAATCAAGAATCGAAAACGTGATCCTTGTTTGGGAGTGTTTGGATGTCAGAAACGGCGAAGTCATGGACAAAATGGGCCAACGTCTTCTTCTGGACCGCAGTCCTGGGGGTGGCTGTCTATCTCATCGTTCGCAATATCGGGGTGGTCGGCAATGTGCTGGTGGTTCTGCTGGGCTTCGGCGCGGTCGTGCTCGTCCATGAGTTCGGCCATTTCATCACGGCCAAGTTGGGCGGGATCAAGGTCGAGGCGTTCTCCATCTGCATGCCCCCGACGGTGCTGGGAATTCGCAGGACGCGATCCGGGTTCAAATTCCGCGTCCTGCCGAGCTTCTCCCGACGCAAGGAAGAAGAATCGCCCGAGGACAACGAGGCGACCGAATACCGGATCGGTCTGTTCCCCTTCGGAGGCTACGTCAAACTCCTGGGCCAGGAGGACACCGGACCGGTCAAGCAGAACGACGATCCGCGGTCCTTCGCGAGAAAGCCCGTTTCCATCCGCGCGGCGGTGATCGCCGCCGGCGTGGTCTTCAACGTCATCAGCGCCGCGATCATCTTCATGGTCGTCTTCCTGGTCGGGATCAACCTGACGCCCGCCGTGGTGGGCGACGTCGTCGCCCGATCTCCGGCCGCCAAGGCTGGCCTGCAGCCCGGAGACGAATTCCTGGCCGTCGACGGCGCGACGAAGGACCTGGATTTCAGCAACACCATGATCGCCGCGGCCCTGTCGGGCAACAATGAGAAGATCCCGGTCACTGTCCGCCGGGCGGACGGCTCGACCTTTGAAACGACGCTCGTGGCTGAGAACCTCGGCAGATCATTCCGCGAGTTCGGGATCGACGAGCCCCGGAGTCTGACGGTCGCCCAGGTTTCCAAGCCCGGCGTCGAGATCCTGCAGAAACGGACGGGGCTGCTGCCCGGAGACCGCGTGGTGGCGGTCAACGGCCAGAAGGTGGAACACCACTGGCAGTTCAACCAGATCGTCGAACAGAGTCTGACGCCGACCGTGGACATCACCGCCGAGCGGAAGAGCGGCGGCCAAATCCAGACCGTTCAGACGAACCTGCCCCTGGACTGGGCCGCGGCGGAGAACGGCGAGGCCCCCACCGACGCAGACCTGGGCCACGTCTATTCGCTGGTCCCGCGACTTCGGGTCATGGGCACCAATGCCAGAGACGACTCTACGACAAACGACAAGGACGAAGCCGCGACGCGTCTGATGGCCGGGGACATCATCCTGGCCGCAGGCGACGTGGAGAATCCCACTTACAAGGAGTTGCGGGAGATCACCACCGACCATGAAGGCGAGTTGTTGACCCTCAAGGTGCTGCGCACCGACGCCAACGATGTCGAGCACACCGCGACGGTGACCGTCAAGCCCAGACGAGCGCCCGGCGAGAACCGGGTCATCATCGGGTTCGCGCCGGCCCTGGACGCCCGGCACGCGGTGGTCGCCAAGGCGATCGCGGTCGGAAACAACCCCGCGTTGGACATTCCGCGGGGCGCCCGGATCGTCAGCGTGAACGGCAAGGCCGTCTCGAACTTCTTCGACATCATCACCGAGGTCCGGCGATGGGAAGGACAGCCCGTGTCCCTCCAGTATCGGCTCGACGGAGCCGTCGAAGGCGGGGTCACGCTTCAGGTGGCCCAGTTGCCGCAGGCCACGACGGTCCGGCCGCAGTTGGGCGAGACTGTGCCCTTCAAGCAGCTCGAACGGCTCTACCAGGCGAAGAACCCGATCGACGCGATGGCCATGGGCTATCGCAGGACTCTGGGCTTCATCGCGCAGACCTACGTCACGCTCGCCCGGCTGATCCGAGGGCTGATCAGCCCGGACAATCTGATGGGCCCGCTGGGGATCATCACCGTCAGTTATCGAATCGTCGCAGAACAGCCCCTGGTGAATTACGCGTACTTCCTGGGCCTGATCAGCGCGACCATCGCGGTGATGAACTTCCTGCCGTTGCCTCCTTTCGACGGCGGTCTGATCGTCCTGATGCTGATCGAGAAGATCAGGGGCTCGGCCCTGACGGACCGCACGCAGGGCCTGGTCGCCTATGTCGGATGGGGCCTCGTGATGGTTCTGCTGGTCTATGTGACGTTCAACGACATCGTGCGGAGTTTTTTCAGCAGCTAAACGACGCTGCCTGCCGATAACATCGGATAGAATGGTGTAGAACGTGGGGAAGCATCCTGCCGATGCTCCCCTGCACGCGCGATAGGGTCATGCCGCAACCGGAGAAAGGATTTGAAGGTCTAGCCATGTTGGTGGACAAGCACACCGGCCAGACGCTCGCCCGCGTCGACAAGCCGGTCTATGAGGTCATCAGGCCTGCCGTTCAAAAAACGCTGACCAACGAACAATATCACCAGGGGTTGCTCAGCACGCTGGAGAGCAGCGACCCCGACGTGTACCGGCTGCTCACCCAGGAGTATGACCGCCAGCAGAGCACGCTCCAATTGATCGCGGCGGAGAACCAGTGCTCCCGGGCCGTCCTGGCCGCGCTGGGCTCGGTCGTCCAGAACAAGACGACCGAAGGCTTCGTGGGCGCCCGTTTCCACGGCGGATGCGAGGTCGTCGACTGCCTCGAAACGCTGGCCATCAGCCGGGCCAGGGAGGCCTTCGGCGCCAAGTACGCCAACGTCCAGCCCCACTCCGGCACCAGCGCCAACCAGATCGTCCTGACCGCGGTCCTCGACAAGGGCGACCGCATCCTGAGCCTGGCCATGGACCAGGGCGGGCACGTCTCCCACGGCGCGCCGGTGGCCCTGGCCGGCCGGATCTTCGAGATCGAGAGCTACCGGGTCCGTCCGGACAATTTCCTTCTCGACTACGACGCGATCCGCCAGCAGGCTCTGCGTTTCCGGCCCAAGCTGATCATCTGCGGAACCACCGCGTACTCCCGGATCATCGATTTCGCCCGGTTCCGCGCCATCGCCGACGAGGTCGGCGCGTACCTGATGGCCGACGTCTCGCACATCTCCGGCCTGATCTCGGCGGGCGTGCACCCGTCCCCCGTGGACCAAGCCCATTTCACGACGACCAGCACCTACAAGCCCGGCGGCCCCCGCGGCGGGCTGATCCTCATGGGCCGGGATTTCGACCGGCCCTTCCCGGTGGGCAACAGGACCATCCCGCTGTGGGAGCGGATCGAAAAGACCACGTTCCCCGGCTTCCAGGGCACGCCCTATCTGAACAACATCGCCGCCAAGGCGGTGTTCTTCAAGGAGATGCTCTCGGCGGAGTACAAAGACAGGCAGGCCAAGATCGTTGAAAACGCCAGGGCCCTCGCCGAGGAATTCGTCCGCCGAGGCTACGACGTCCTGACCGGCGGGACCGACAACCACCTGTTCTGCGTCAACGTCGCCAACCTCCACCGGGGTCTGACCGGACTGACCGCCCAGAAGAGCCTCGAAGACTGCGGCATCATCGTGAACATGAACCGCCTGCCCTACGACAGCCAGAACGCACGGGTCACCAGCGGCATGCGGATCGGAACGCCCATCGTCACTCGCAACGGAATGCGAGTCGCTCAGATGCCGACCGTCGCGGAACTGGTGGATCGCGTCCTGACGCACGTCGAGATCCTCGGCGATCGCGAGTATCGTCTCGACCCCGTCTTCCGAGACGAGATGCGGGAGCAGATCCGCAGCCTGTGCAGTCGATTCCCGATGCAGTAGCCGACTGTCGTCGACGCCGAATCGGACGGGGCCTGGAGAGTGGAAATCCGTTGGAAGACACGGCGTGCGGACGCATTCTGCGCCTCCCCCTTGCGGCGCCACCCTCCCTTTCACCCCAAGAAGGCCGCCGCAATCACGGTCCGGCCTATTGCGGATATTTCCGACACCAAATAAAGAAGGCCATAAGTGGCTGGCTTATGGCCTGTTGGCTTGTAACCGTGTTCTTTGGTGTGACGATCTGTCAGATCGTTTGCTTCTCATTTTCGCCGAGGCGGCGGCCGGACCCAAGCCGGACAGTACCATCGTTGCGTGCACGAGTCATCCAATGAATCCATGAACGTGGTGAAAAGAGGTGTAGGTGTGAGTGTCGCAGAATCTTGCGTGGCGCCCTGGGCACCGGCGGCTGCGGCTTCGACTCCCAGCCCCCAGTCGTCGACCCATAGGCCCAGTAGGAAGATTTCCGTGATGACAATCCATGTCTTCATGTTGAATCCTCAATGTTCCTGTCTCCGTATCGACGAACGTCGCGAAAATTCCTTAGCCGTTTTTCGAGGCGTCAAAACCGCCGCTTCGCAGGCGAATTCCCTCCGGTTTGTGCCAATTTGGATATCAGTATAGAGAATGGATGTTTTTCGGTCGTCGATTCCGAACCGGACAAATCGAACCGGAGACACCGGCCGTGCCAACACTGATAGAGGCGATCCGCGATCGCGAAGATTTTTTTGAAGGGAGGCGATTTTCTTCGAATTGAAGCGACGCCGCTACTTGTTGCGGTCGAGCAGGACCACGGCCAGACGGCGCAGAATGTCGGCGCCGCTGCCGAAAGGCTCCAGCAGATCCGTGGCTTCCTGCGCCAGCGTCCGCCCCAGCTCGCGGGCCTTCTCGATGCCTACGACCGCCGGGTAGGTGCACTTGGCGGCCGCCGCGTCCTTGCCTGCCGTCTTGCCCAACTGCTCGCTCGAGGCGCAGACGTCGAGGATGTCGTCGGCGATCTGAAAACCCAGGCCGATCTTCAGGCCGTAACGGCCCAGGGTCTCCACCTGCGAGGGGGTCGCCCCGCCGCACAGCGCGCCCATTCGCGCCGCGCAGCGGAACATCTTGGCGGTCTTGTTGATGTGGATGTACTCGAGGACCTCGACCGTCCCTACGGTGTCCTCGGCCTTCAGGTCGGCCACCTGTCCGGCGATCATGCCGGCCGGGCCGGACGCCTGAGCCAGCTCGCGAATCAACGCCACCGCCAGCGAGGAGTCCTCCACGCCGTCGGCCAGGACCTCGAAAGCCAGCGTCAGGAGTCCGTCGCCGGCCAGGATCGCGGTGGCCTCGTCGAACGCCTTGTGGCAGGTGGGCCTGCCGCGACGAAGATCGTCGTCGTCCATCGCAGGCAGATCGTCGTGGACGAGCGAATACGTGTGCACCATCTCGATGGCCGCAGCGGCCAGCCTGGCGTTGGGATTGTCCCGGCCGGCGGTCAGTTCGCAGCACCACAGAACCAGGGCGGGACGAATCCGCTTGCCGGGCGAGGAGAGCGTATAGCGAAGGGCCTTCGCCAAATGCTCCGGAATCTCCCTCTGCGAAGTCAGGAGACGATCAAGGGTCTCATTGACGATTTGCACTTTCTCGGTCAGGGAGCTGTCGAAATCCAAATTAGCCGCGCGGGATGTCATAGCTGCGAATTTACTCTTTGCCATTTGCCATTTACAATCGGGCCCACATGTGCTCCCCACCTGGAGGCACGGACAAGGTTCAATAATAAATCATAGATGGAAAATAGCAAATCAAGAATGGTCCTGGTTCTCGGCGTAACCGCGTCGGGCAAAGCCCGCCTGGGATTCGAGCTGGCCAAGTCGCTGGACGGCGAGATCATCAGCGTGGACTCCATGAAGGTGTACCGCCGGATGGACATCGGCACGGCCAAACCCTCGCGGCAGGCCCAAGAAGAGGTCCGGCACCACCTGGTCGACGTCGTCGAACCCAGCGAGTCGTTCAGCGTGGGCTTGTTCCTGGAGAGGGCCCTGGCGGTCATTGACGACATTCGCAGCCGGGGCAAGACCGTTGTCGCGGTCGGCGGCACAGCTTTGTATATCAAGGCTCTGCTCTACGGACTCTTCGAAGGCCCCGGCAGCGACGAACTGATCCGCGCCGAACTGAAGGCCCGGGTCCAGCGAGAGGGAACCGCCCGCTTGCATGAGGCCCTCCAGCGGATCGATCCGGAGGCCGCGAGTCGAATCGACTCCAACGACGCCAAACGCATCATCCGGGCCCTGGAGGTCTATCAACTGACCGGTCGGCCGATATCGAGCTTCCAGAAACAGTTCGACGCCGAAAAGCCCATGCACGACTGGATTATCCTGGGCCTGCGCCGCCAGAAAGAGGAAGAGAGCCGCCGGATGAACGCGCGGGTCAAGAGGATGATCGAGCAGGGCCTCGTGGAAGAAGTCCGCTCGCTGCTGGCCGAGGAGCGACCTTTGAGCCGCCAAGCCCGATGCGCCATCGGATACGCCGAGATCATCGAGCACCTCCAGGGGCGGATGCGCCTGGAGGACGCGATCGAAGAGGTCAAGAAGAACACCCGACGGCTCGCCAAGGGCCAGCGCACCTGGTTCAAGACGTTCAAGGGAGTCCGCTGGATCGATGTGGGGCCCGAGGAGACGGCCGAGTCGGTGATCGAACGGGCCAAGAGGGAACTGGACCGATAAAACGCCGGATCAGGCGTTCTGGAGATCGCGCTGGGCCTGCAGAACCGCGGCGGTCTCGCCCAGGACGAGCTGCTTGAGCAGGCTCTGCGGAACCAGCGTCATGCCCATGCGAAAGATCCGCTCCTCCACCATCGCGGCGACCACGCGGGCCGTCTGGCGGGACAGGCCCGACTGCTCGGTCAATTCGTCGATGATCCGGCTCTTGTCCCAGGGAATCCGCTCGGGCGACTTGCGGGTGCGACGCAACTTCTCCACGTCGGCAAAGTCCTGCATGTCCACCGCGAGGATCTCGGTGCGTGCACGGTTGAGCCGTCGGCCGATGGTGTGTTCCCCCAGCGCGACCGCCGCGGCTTCGAAACCGGTCGAGACGAGGACCGCTTTGATCATCGAGAGGATCTCGCTGGAGCTGACCTGGCGGTCGTCCTGCCTGCGATACAGGTAGTAGGTCACCACTTCGGCCAAGTCCTCGGCCATCGCCATGTCGGGCCGACCGCCGGCCGAGAGGGCGTTGTTGATCGTCCCGATGACCTTGGTGTGGATATACTCCTCGGTCGTCCCGTCGGTCTTGATGACCAGCAACTGCTTTCGCATGATGACCGTATGCCTCCGTGCTGATGGCCGTTGTTCAGAATCCCGGCTGACGCCTGCAAGAGCGACGCCGTGCCGTTTCGACCCGTGCGTCAACTTCCTTCGTTCGCAGGCGTCGTCAATGGTCAAAGAGCTTGAGTTGCTCGGCCGGCTCGGTCTCCCGGATCGCCCGGCTGACCTCGTCGATCAGCTCGCCGGCGTCGTCGAACTCGCGATAGACGCTGGCGAACCGGATGTACGCGACCTTGTCCACATCGCGAAGGTGCTTCATCACGCATTCGCCGATGAACGCGGAGGTCACTTCCTTGTCGAAGTTGCGGAAGATGTCCTCCTCCGTCTTGTCGGCGATCTGCTGGACCTGCTCGGCCGAGATCGGACGCTTGTAACAGGCCTTCTGCAGACCCGCGATGATCTTCTCCCGCTCGTACGGCACGCGGGACTTGTCCTTCTTGACCACGTGCAGTTTGAAGCTGTCCCCGGTTCGCTCGTAGGTGGTGAACCGCCTTTCGCACACCAGGCATTGGCGCCGCCGTCGGATCACGCGTCCCGAGTCACTGGAGCGCGAATCGACGACCTTATCGCTGTCTTCCTTGCAGAAAGGACATCTCACAACCTGATTCGACCTCCCGGAAGAACCACCGTCCGAACCCCC
>JAAYVJ010000592.1 GCA_012517265.1 Planctomycetota bacterium
CATGCTCCCCGGCGACTACATCGCGATGAAGATGACCGGCGAGATCAAAACAACCCCGTCGGGCCTGTCCGAGGGGATTCTATGGGACTATGAGAAGGACGCGCTGGCCGAGTTCGTCCTGGCCCACTACGGCATCTCGCCAGACCTGATCCCCCAGACGGTCCCGACGTTCTCCGTCCAGGGCGAGCTGACCGCGGAGGCCGCCGAGGAACTGGGCCTCAAGACCGCCACGAAGATCGGCTACCGCGCGGGCGACCAGCCCAACAACGCCCTGTCGTTGAGCGTGCTCAAGCCCGGCGAGGTGGCCGTGACCGCGGGCACCTCCGGCGTCGTCTACGGCGTGACGGACAAGAAGAACTTCGACCCCAAGAGTCGCGTGAACGTCTTCGTGCACGTGAACCACTCCGAGAAGAAGCCCCGTTACGGCGTGCTGCTGTGCCTCAACGGCACCGGCATCCTCAACAGTTGGCTCAAGCACAACTTCACCGGCGACGGGATCGACTATCCGCAGATGAACGAGCTGGCGGCGCAGGCGCCGGTCGGCTCCGACGGCCTGACGATCCTGCCCTACGGAAACGGCGCCGAGCGAACGCTCGAAAACCGCGAGATCGGCGCCTCCGTCCATGGCTGGAACTTCAACATCCACAAGAAGGAGCATTTCCTGCGGGCCGCACAGGAAGGCATCGTCTTTGCGCTTCAGAACGGCCTGAAGATCATGGGCGAGATGGGAGCCAAGCTCAAGACCGTCAAGGCCGGCAACGCCAACATGTTCCTGAGCCCCCTCTTCGCCGAGGCCTTCGCAACGATCACCGGCGCGACGGTCGAGCTGTACAACACCGACGGCTCCCAGGGCGCCGCCCGCGGCGCGGGAATCGGGACCGGACTCTGCCGCGGCGTCGATGACGCGTTCGCAGGCCTGGAGCCCGTGCGGACGGTCGCGCCCAACAAGCAATTGAAGAGAGACTACCAGGCGGCCTATGAGAATTGGGCCGAGACGCTGGGCAAGCAACTGTGATGGGGTAGCTCGGCGAAAGTGCGTCGGAGAATCGGTGGGGCCAGCCTCACCCTATGGAACGCCTGTCGTCTTCTCTCACGTGCGCTGGGTCCGGACCGGCCGGGAGCGGGTCACCGGCTCTCGACGGCTTTGGCGCGGGCCATCTGGTCGATCGCGACGGCGCCGATGATGATCGCGCCGATGACGACGAGCTGAATGTTCGTCGAGATGCCCAGCAGGGTCAGGCCGTTGCGCAGGAAGCTGATCAGCAGCGTGCCGATGATCGTGCCGATCACGGTGCCCCGGCCGCCGGTGAGACTGGCGCCGCCGATGACGACCGCGGCGATGATGTCGAGCTCCAGGCTCAAGCCCGCGGTCGGCTGCGCGGAGACCGTGCGACTGGTCGCGATCATCGCGGCCAGGCCGACGAACAGGCCCGTCAGGGTGTAGATGATCAGCAGGTTGCGATTGACGTTGACGCCGGCGTGGTAGGCCGCCTGGCGGTTGGAGCCGATGGCGTAGGTGTATCGGCCCAGCGGCGTATAGCGCAGAATGAAAAAGCCCAGCAGCGCGATCGCCAGGAAGATCAGCACGTTCACAGGGATGCTCGCGACCGTGCTCTGGCCGAGGAAGGTGTACGTGGGCACGTCGAACATCATGCCGTCGTTCATCACGTAGGAGATGCCGCGAAACGCGCTCATCGTGCCCAGGGTGACGATGAACGGCGGGAGGTTCAGCTTCGTGATCAGGGCGCCGTTGAGCAGGCCGCAGGCCAAGCCGGTCGCCAGCCCCGCGAGAGTGCCGACCCACATCAGGACCGGCGTCGGGACGATGCTCCCGTCCTTGGTCATGATCAGGCCGGCGACCATGCCGGACACCGCCATCATCGAGCCGACGGACAGGTCGATGCCGCCGGAGATGATGACCGCGGTCATGCCCATCGCGATGATGCCGTTGACGCTCGAGCGGCTCAGGACGTTGAAGAAGTTCTCCGCCGTCAGGAACGTGTCCGGCTCCAGGGCCGACAGGGCCGCGATCAGCAGGATCAACGTGCCGAAGGGCAGAAGTTGTCGGATGAATCGATTCATGTACACGCACCTCGTGAAGCGTCCTTCATGAAGCGTCAGAGGCGAGCCCTCGCTTCAGGTGTGGCGCTTCACACTTCACGTCTTTTCTTCCACCGCCGCCAGATGCATCACTTCCTCCGGCGTCGTCTCTTTCGTCACGAGATTGCCTACGAGCCGGCCGCGCCGCATCACCAAAATCCGGTCCGCTACGCCGAACAGCTCGGGCAGCTCCGAGGAGATGAACAGAATCCCCTTGCCCTCCTCGGCCAGCCGGTTCAGGAGGAGGTACACCTCCGCTTTGGCGCCGACGTCGATGCCTCGCGTCGGCTCGTCGAAGATCAGGAACTTCGAGTCGGCCAGCAGCCAGCGGGCGATCAGCAGCTTCTGCTGGTTGCCGCCGGAGAGGGAACTGGCCGGGGCGCGGGGCGACGACCATTTGACCGACATGCGCGAACCCACGTCCGCCGCGATCCGACTCTCCCGACCCGGCTTGATGAACGGGCGAAAACCGATCTGCTCCAGGCTGGGCAGCGTGATGTTCCAACTGCACGCCAGCTCCAGGCACAGGCCCGTTCGTTTGCGGTCCTCGGTCAGGAAGGCGATCCCATTGCGGATCGCGTCGGCCGGCGAGGCGATGCGCAGCTCGCGGCCTTCCAGCGTCACGACGCCGGCTCTCTTCTTGTCCACGCCGAAGATGGCGCGGGCCACCTCGGTTCGGCCCGCGCCGACCAAGCCGGCCATGCCGACGATCTCGCCGCGACGGACCTCGAAGCCCACGTTCTCGATACCCGCGTCCGAAGCGAGGCCCGTCACCTGCACGAGCACATCGCCAATCTGGGCGGACCGGCTCGGGAAGAAATCGGTCAGCTCGCGGCCCACCATGTGGTGCACGATCTTGGGAATGTCCATGGCGGAGGCGGGCTCCGAATGCACGAGCCGGCCGTCGCGAAGAACACTGACCTCGTCGGCCAGGTCGACGATCTCTTCGAGGCGATGCGAGATGTAGATGATGGCCAGTCCCTGGCTCCGCAGCCGGCGAACGACCTCGAAGAGCCGCCTGGCCTCGCTCTCCGAGAGCGAGGACGTGGGCTCGTCCATCACGAGGATCGAAGCCTTTCGACGCAGGGCTTTGAGAATCTCGACGATCTGACAGTCCCCGGTCGCGAGGTCCTCGACCGCGGCCGAGGGGCGGATGTCGAAGCTGTACTGGCGGGCGAGTTCCTGCGCCTGCGCCGCCATTTTGCCATGGCCGACCATGCACGGCAGCGCGCCTCGGGGTTCTGCGCCGAGGAAGATGTTCTCCGCGACGGTCAGATGCTCCGCGAGGTCCAGCTCCTGATAGATCATCGAGACGCCGGCCTCCAGCGCTGCGGCCGGGTTGGCGAAGACCTCCCGGCGGCCGTGGATCTCGATGTCGCCGGCGTCCGGCTGGTAAACCCCGGCCAGGATCTTCATGAGCGTCGACTTGCCCGCGCCGTTTTCGCCGACCAGGGCGTGGACCGTGCCGGGTCGGACGGTGAGAGTGACATCGCTGAGCGCCTGGACGGGGCCGAAGCGTTTGGAGATCCCCGTCATGCGCAGAGCCAAGGGAGGTGGATTCTGGGATTCGTGATTGTCGATGACAGACCTCCAAATCAAAGACCAACCGGGCAACATCACAGTTTCCCTGTCTCGCTTAGATCTGGGAACTGAGCAACTCCATGATCTTCGGATCGTTCAGCTTCTCCGCGGTGATCAACTCGACGCCGGTGTCGACCTCCTTGGGCACCTGCTTGCCGTCGAGGTGCTCGACGATCGCCTTGACGCCTTCATAACCCATCTTGTACGGATTCTGGATGATGAGGCTGTCCAGGTCGCCCTTCTTGAGACCCTCGACAACCATCGGCCAGGCGTCAAAGCCGATCATCTTGATCTTCTTGGCGTTCGCATCCTGCTGAAAGCTCTGGAGAGCCGTCAGAGCGCCACCCGCGGAGGTGGCGTTGCAGGCGAAGATGCCGTCCACGCCCGGGTTCTTCGTCAGCATGTCCTGGGTCACATCGCGGGCCTTTTCCATCGTCGCCGGGTTGGGGAACTGCGAGGCGACGACCTCGATCTGGGGGAACTCCTTGGCCAGCGTTTCCTTGAACCCCAGGAGTCTTGCGTCCGTGGATGCGGAGTTCGGCGTCCAGGCGACGACGAGGATCTTCCCCTTGCCCGCGAGAATCTCGCCCATCCGTCGGGCGGCCAGAACGCCGCCTTTGTAGTTATCGGTCGCCATGTAGGACAGGTACTTGTCGGTGTCGACGCCCGAATCGATGATCACGCAGGGGATCCCGCGGGCCGCCACCTTCTCGACCGCAGGCACCAAGGCCTTGCGGTTGCCGGAGGCCAGGACGATGCCGTCGACCTTCTGAGCCATCATGTCCTCGACGATCTGAATCTGCCGTTCGCTGTCGGTCTCGACCTCCGCGCCGTTCCACAAAATCGTGACGCCCAAGTCCTTTGCGGCCTGCTCGGCTCCGTTGTGGACCCCTTTCCAGTATTGGGAGGCGGTTTCCTTGGGGATGACCCCAATCCGGCGGGTGTCCTGCTTGCCCGAACCGCCCTTGCGGAGGATGCCGATTCCGACGAAGGCACCGACGAAGACGACGAACAGAACGACCCACATCACGTTCTTCATGGTCTGCTCTCCTATGCCAATCGGTCCGATCGCGGCCGGTGACGGACCCGCCGCCGCTTGGATGAGGTCACCAGAATAATCCTTTTGGCAAAACGATGCAACTGTGTATGAGGGGCGGGGGTTGCGGGATCATCCTCTAATGAAGGAACAATACGAAGTGGCGGCATGAAGCCGAGGTTTCCTGGCCGCCGGCCGAACAAGGGTTCCTCTTTTCCAGGGAGGCCCATATAATGTATATCACTATGAATCGTCCATTCGAGAAATTGACGGATGCCGAACTGTTGCAGGAGTACATCGGAGGCGACGAATCCGCGTTCCGCGAGATCGTCAACCGATACAAGAACAGCCTGTACGCATTCCTCAAGCAGTTTCTCAATCAGCCGGACCTGGTGGACGACGTGTTCCAGGAGACGTTCCTGCAGTTGTTCACCAGCCGGGGGAGCTTCGACCCCAGTCGGCCCTTGCGGCCGTGGCTGTTCACCATCGCCGCGAACAAGGCCAAGGACGCGCTGCGCAAGTCCCAAAGGAGCAACGCCATCCCCATCGGGACGCTCTCGGAATCGGAGGAGATGTCCTTCGACGAGATGCTAAACGCCCTAAGTTCCGATACTGTCGTGCCTTATGACGAGGCCGAACGGAATGAAACGTCTGCGAGGGTCAGCGAGGTCATAGCGAATATGCCGGAGGGACTCCGCGAGATCCTCGTCCTGGCCTACTTCAACAGATTTTCCTACAAACAAATGGCCGACATTCTCAGTATACCGATTGGGACCGTGAAGAGCAGGTTGCATACTGCCGTGGCACGCTTCGCAAAAGACTGGAAGACCGCTGTTGGGAGCAAAGAGGCCAAATGACGCCGTTGAGTGATCGTCAGAAACAGCTTTTGTTTGATTACTCTCTGGGTTTGACATCCGAACGGGAAGACAAGGAAGCCGAGGCTCTGATCGCCGCCAATGAAGAGGCGGTCGAACTCTACCAATCCATACAGCGAACGCTGTCTCCCCTGAACACCGTCAAGGTGGAGCCTTGTCCCGACGATCTCACCCAGCGTCTCTTTTCGCGAATGCGAGAGGCGGAGTTGTCCCCCGCAGGTGAACAGCCCATCCTGGACGGATTTCCTGTTGAAGAACGGCACCCTCACCCGATCCGCGTCCCTCTCTGGCGGAACTGGACCGAGGTCGTCGCCGCCGCCGCGACAATCCTGCTTCTGATCAGCATCCTCTTCCCCGCCATCGGCCGCATGCGGGGCCATGCTTGGCAGACCGCGTGCAGTGCGCAATTGGCCAATATCTACGGCGGGCTTCGCAACTACGTCTCCGATCACGATGGCTTCTTGCCGAGCGTCGCGACGACCCCCGGCGCACCGTGGTGGAGGGTTGGCTACCAGGGGCAGGAAAACCACTCCAATACCAGGCAGATCTGGCTGCTGCCCAAGCTGGGGTATGTAGACCCCAGTCAATTCCTCTGCCCCGGGCGACCCGACGGCCGGAAGCTCTCCTTCGATGGGTTTACCGTCCAGAATTTCTCCGATTTCCCAAGCCGAACCTACATCCTCTTCAGTACCCGAATTCCCTGCCCGACCTCGAACGGCCGCGGCCTGGCCCAGGAAGGCGTTCTTCTGGCGGACCGCAACCCGCTCAGCGAAGAGCTTCCGTCCGATCCCTCGGCAGATTGCCGATTGCGACTGCGGGAGAAGGTGTTGACGTCGAACAGCCGCAATCATAACGGGCGGGGACAGAACGCCTTGATGTACAACGGATC
>JAAYVJ010000593.1 GCA_012517265.1 Planctomycetota bacterium
GGCAGCGCCCCCAGAATCGCCGGGTGCCAGACGCGGACAACGCTCTCGCTCACCGACATCTGCATCTTTCTGTTGAAGTACAACGGCAGTACCAGCCCACAGACGATCGCCATGGGCACCAAGTTGGCATACGCGATACCGACGAGCCCGGCGTCGAGAACCCGCACGGCGAACACAGAACCACAGACGCACAGAACAGCCATGGCCGCTGTCAGAACGCCGAACACTCTGTGTTGGCCGCGGCCGACAAGGACTAGGAAATTGCTGTGCTGGGCCAGCCGCAGGCAGTAGGCAACCGCCATGATGGCCAACACCTGGGCGAGAGACGCGATGACCGCGGGATCGCCGAATCGGTCACCGACCCAGACCGTCAGGAACTCCCTACCCATCACGATCAGAAAGCACGAGGCGGGAATCAGGAACAACAGGCTGTACTTCTGCGTCAGAAACGCGATCTCCTTGACCCTCTGCCGATCGTCCCGGGCATCCAGGTCGCTGACCGCGGGTTTGATCGCCGCGGTGAGGGCGTAGAGGAACTGCATCATCAGAACCACGCCGGTGCAAGCTACGTCGAAGCGGCTTACGTCCGCCGCGCCCAGAAACACGCCGATGACCAGATTCGACGCCTTGTAGATGATCAGCGCACTGGTCATATAGAGGAACGTGTTGATCCCATAGCCCAGCATGTGTCCGAGCAGGGACAGATCCACCTTCCGAAAGGAAAACGTGACATTTTGAAGAAGCCGTTTGGCGATGCAGCACTCCGTCAACTGGCTGACGACTTCGCTGACGCTGAACACGAAGCCCAGCATCAATAGGCCGAAACCTCGCTGCAACAGGACGATCGCAACCGTCGTCCTGGCGATCAGCGCAATCAGCGAGATCACGCCGCTGATGTCGTATCGCTGCAACCCGCTTAGAACCGCGCTGCCAAGTTGAAGTGGCGCCCCGATCGCCGAGCCGAACCCGACGATCAGAACCACGAGGGCCGCCGTGGGGACCAGGTCCGCATCGAGGGCGAACCAATCGCCCATCTTCAGATAGATCACGGCAGTCCCGGCCGTGAGGATCGCGGCCAAACAGGAGAAGAACAGCAACCCCGTGTTGATAACGCGTGCGATCCCCTCTTCGTCGCCCTGCGCCACGTAGAGAGGAATATACCGATTGACCGCGCTGCTCAGACCGAGGCTCAGAACATAACGATATCGGAACACGGAGCCCACCAGAACCCATATTCCGTATCTAGCCTCGCCGAGATGGCCCAGGAACACCCGAACCACCAGGAAGGCGACCAAAGCGTTGCTGACGGCCGTGACGACATTGAAAAACGTGTTGAAGACCAGGCGCCGCGATGTCACCATCCGAGCAGCCGCGACTTTGGGCCGCGGCGCGTCCGCCCGCGCGGGATCGGACACGACGGTTCTCCGTTCCCCCGCGCTCGTCCGGAGGTCATCGACTCGCATCTGGGCCACAGGTAGTTTGGTCTGTGCATTCACACGCGCACCGCCGCCTCGGCCCCGGCCAGGATCCTGTCGAACACCTGGGCCAGCCGCGTCCTTGCCGATTCCGCATACCGGTTCGCCGCATCCAGCGACGGACCGTCCATCAGCCGCTCCAATATTACCGCCGGCGTGGGCCGGGCGAGCCAGTTCACCGGCACATACCGCGCTGCGGCGCCGGCCTTGCGGCACAGCAGGTCATAGGGTCGGCTCGTCGTCTTGATCACCCGCGGGCGATTCGACACGTCCAGGCTCACTGCGGGCGTCCCGTTCGCCATGGACGAGACCAGCCCGTGGTACCGGGTCCCGATGTAACCGGCGGCCTTCGCCAGCAGGCCGTACCAGGCCAGGGGCGACAGAGGCAGCCCGATCGCGAAATCGCTCTGGTCGAACGCATAGGTCATGTGCGGGTCCGGCAGATTGCTGATCGTGAACCCTCGATCGTGGGCGAGCCGCCGGAATTCTTCCAGCCATTTCGCGTCAAAATCCGCGGAGACCAGAATCGTCTTCGACACGTCCACGGACGGGGCCTCCCCCGGCGGGGGCTGGAAGTGTTCGCTCAGGCCGAACACCGGATCGGGACACATCTCGGGCTTGACTTTGCCTCGCGACAGCCACGTCACCATGGAACGGGTCCAGTCGTCGCGGACTGAGACGAAATCGAAATCCAGAAGCGAACGGCAAGCCTGTCGTTGAAGAGATCGTCCCAGGTAGTAGAACGCGGTTCCGCACGCGCTGGCTGCGATGGCCGCCCGGGCGGGAGTTCGACGCGCCGTCTTCGGCCAGGGAAGCCAGTAGACCGGCAGGCGATCGCTCACCTCGGTCCACTCCGAGGACGCGCTGCCGGTGCGGAGCCGCCGCATCAACTGCTTCGGCGCCCATCGCGGCAACAGGCGAAACACCTGGTCGCTGCCCACGAGGATCACGTCCAGGGAATCCTCACAATACTCCTGCACTTCCTTCTCGCTGCGAAACAGCGGCGACAGATGGATGTGCCTGCGGATAAACGCCTCGTGTGCCTCCCTCTGCTGCGGCGACACCCGCGTCCGGTACATCTCGGTCCGCCACGGATCGCGATAGTCGATCACCACGGGCGAACAATCACGACGTTTGAGCATCTCCTGGGTCGCCAGAGTCTGGAGATTGGCCCCGAAGTTGTAGCTGCTGTGGAATGTCAGGATCCCGACTCTCATCTCGTCCTCCCGGAGGCCGTCTATCGCGAGATCGCCTCGGCTTGTTTGACGATGTGGAGTTGTTTGTTCTTTCTTCCGGGCGTCTCGGCGCCGCCGCTGGGATATCCGCCGACGGCGCTGACGATGATCTGCAGATGGGGCGGGATTCCCAGAATCCGCCGCAACTCGCGGTCTTCCCGATCCGAGTGCAGCGCCCAGGTCAGCAGCGTGAGGGACACGCCCAGGCAATGCGCCGCCAAGACGCAATTCTCCACGCCCAACGCCACGTCGATATACGGCATCGCCACCTCGGCGGGCATGTCGTACACCGTGGGATCGGCGCAAAACGTCAGGAACAGCGGCGCAACGATCTCGGTGAAACAGGCCGCGCCCCCATGCACCTGCACGCACCGGCGGACGATGTCGGCCTGATTCGTCGCATACACATGCCCCGGCTGGCGGTTGCAGCTCGTCGGCGACCAGTCCAACACCTCGACAATCCGTTCCACCACGGAATCCTCGACCGGCCTGTCCAGATACCGGCGGATCGACCGCCGCGTCTTGATCGCATCGAGGAGATCGTCGTACCGGCACCTCGTGACGATCAGGGGAGGATCCAATCGGGTGGAACCGTTCGATTGGATCTTCTCGTAGAGCCGAATCCTGCTGGTTGCCCACACGACGGACGGATCGTCCAGCCCTTCCCGGGACCGGACGTGCGAAAGCGCCGTCTTTGCGCCCTCGTAGGCCCGCACTCCGCGTCCCTTGGAGAAGTCACCCCGGTGCAGACCCTTGTCGACGATGTGGGCGTATTCCCTGAGCCGGCCCATCCAGTAGGCCTCGTTCAGCGTCTCTTCCTGTCGCCGGGCCGCCACCACGGCTTCGCTGTGCGCAATCCACTTGCGATACAGATAGGCGGCCAGCAGCTTCCTTGCAAAGCGGCACCTCAGCAACGGAGCCAGCAGGACGGCCCGGCACGTTTTCATCACACTCATGAAGTCGGCCCCCCTCAAGACAGACCCGGCGGTGGTCAGAGCGCAATCCGTTGCGCCGCGTAGGAAGACCCTGCGTAGACCACCGCCAGGGCGAATGAACACAGCAGAAGCAGTCTGGCGTGGGTCCCGATGCTCCCGGGCACCAGCACGTGATCCACATAGATGATTCGGCCCGCCACGAGGGCCGCGTAGGCCAAGAGAAACGCAAGGGACAACCCGACGCCTCCGAATCTCGGTACGGCGGACAAAGCCACGGCCAGAAACAACAAGCTCCACCCCCCGGTCATCGCCAAGTCCGTCCATCTGCGGCCGGTCCCTTCGAAGACGCGTTCGAACACCCGATCCACGGCGTAAAGAAACGTGGCCGGCATGAGGATCCGCAGGATCGCGCCGCTGTGCTGGAACTCCCGTCCGAACAATCCCTGAATGACATCCGCCAGGCCCATGACGAGCAGGCACACCGGAAGAGCCGTCAGGCAGACGACTCTCAGGTTGATGTCAATCGCTGCCTTGAGATCTGTTCCTCTTCGCTCGGCGTGTGCTTCGGACACCACCGGGAGCATGACGCGGCACAACACCGCGGGCAGGAACAGCATCGGCGTGCGCCACTGATTGGCCGCGGAGAACAGCCCCAGTTGCATGAAACCGTCGGTCCCGCGGACGAGAATGGCCCTGCCCAGCCAGAGGGTCCCGGTCGTCAGCACCCCTGCGCATACACCGGGCAGCGCGAATCTCCACAACACGGGCAACTCCCGCAGGATGGCGTCGCGGGACCACTGCAGCGGGACTCTCTGCCGGACGCATTCTTTCCAGAGGACCGCCATGCACACGCCAAGTGCCAGGACCGCATCGACGATGAGCGCCGCGATCACACCGGTCACTCCCCACAGCGCGGCCAGCGGAACACACACGGCGATGGCCACCACGCCTCGCACGGCGTTCAGAAACGCCGTGGCCCGGAACGCCTCGAAGCCGGCCAGCGCGACCTCCTGGATCGCCGCGAACGTGGCGAAGAAGATCAGCACCGCGCCGAGAGTGATCGTGGGCGAAAGCTCCGCTCGATCGAGCACGTGGCCGGCCATCCAGGGCGACAGCAGCAGACACAACGCGGCGGTGACCAGGCACGTCACGAGGGACACGATCAATACGAGCATCAGCACGGCACCGGCTCTCGCGGGGTCGGTCTTGCGGTACTGCGAAACGTACTTCGTCGCGGTCGAGCCCAGCCGAAAGCTCCCAAAGACCACGAACAAGTCCACCGTGCTGCGCACCATCGCCAGTTCGCCAAAGGCGGTCCCTCCCAGGATGCGCGCCACGAAGATCGAGGACACCGCCGTGAGCACGCGCCACAGCGCAGTGCCGATCAGAAGCCAGAGCGTTCCGTGGGCCAGACGCCTGGCGACGCCCGATTCTCCGGAACACCGCAACAGGCCCACGCCGCTTCTCCACATTCTCGCCGCGACAATCGCCATAGTCCCTGGATGCACTCCCCCTTCGTGACACAGTCCGATGAAGCACGCCGCCCTCGTTGATCACACCCTGGCAGCCTGTTCGTGCGAATGTGTGCGCACACTCCGTGCTCGTCGGTTGCAGAAACCGATCTCTCCCGTCAAGCCTAAGTCATCCGCGTCGCGTTCCTTTCCGTGCCGCGTCCTGGCCCGTCGGGGCAAGTCACGGAAGGGACAGGGACTGCATCCCGCCAGATCATCGGGATTGCAGTTCCTCCTCCAACGGAGCGACTGGCGTCGAAAGGACCTTGATCAACTTGTTTGGAGCCGTATACTGCGGCCGCAGCCGCAGGCACGTCTTCGCCTCTTCCATGGCCTCCGCCGTCTGCCCACACGCGGCCAGAACACTCGCCAGGCAGAAACGCCAATCGACCCGACTGTGATCCAGCATCAGCGCCCGGCGGTACAATCGGATGGATTTGTCGTGGTCCCCCTGCCGCTCATAGACGGACGCCAAACACGCAAAGACGTCCGCCGAAGCCTCGGGCTCTTCACATTTCGCCTCCAGGAGTTCCTGGATTCTGCGGACGATTGTCGCCCGGATTTCGGAGGCCACCGATGTCGTCTCCAGATAACTCGCAAGCCAGATCACCCTGCTTGGCTTCTCCCCGGCCAGATCCAGAGCGAGGTCCGGCCGCCCCAGGTGCGTGACGCACAGGGACGCCGCCTGCTCGTATAGTTGTTCGTCCAGCATCACCGCGCGGCTCCAGTTGCTGAAGGCGGCTTCGCCGTCCCCCTCCTCGGCGTCCAGCGTGCCGGCGACCAAACAGGTGATCGGGTCGCAGGGCGCGAGTCTGCGGCCCACGCGGATGTGCCGCGAGCCCGATTCGTCCTGCCCCAGGATGCTCCTCTCCAGTTGTCCCAGGAAAGACCACGTCGCGCCGAAGGTCGGACACACGGTGCGAGCGAGGTTCAGTTCCCCCACGATCCGCTCGGCGAACGAGAGCATTTCCGGCGAGATCTTGACCTGCCTGGTGTTCGGATCGGCAGCGCGCTCCAGCGAGTACCAGCGGTAGGCGCTCAGCCAGTGTCGGTACTGAATGTTCTGAGGCTGGTGGCCTGCGGCCTTCTCTGCCTCCCGGATCAAATGCACGTACTCTGCGTCGCTGCCGCGCCAGTCCTTGCTGCGCAGGTCCCCTTCGGCCACGAGGACCTTTCGCCAATGACTCTCCCCCACCCGCCGAGAATTGGCGTCGAACAAGATGCAGACCCACACCAGGCACACGGCGGCCAGCGCCCCGGCCCAGGCTCCGCCCGAAAGACGCATCGTCCGAAGCGCGGCGCGCCGAGCGGGGCCCCGCCCGCAATGCGACAGACGGATCAGCAGAGCACAGAAGACGGCCGACAGAACCGCGTTGGCCGGGACATGCTGGCCGAAGTCGCTGAGGCTGTGCACCAGAACGGCCATCAGCCCGAAGCCGAGCCCGTAGACGGCCGAGCACACCGGGACATCCACAATGCGGGTCGCGCGTGCGTAACTTCGCCAGACGACCACGCCGAACGCAACGAGAGCCAGCAGGCCGAGAATCCCCGTCTCCTCGGCGGTCTGCGCGTACTCATTCTCCGCATGCGTCGCCAGTTGCGGCACGGCAGACCGGTCGAACATCGGGTACACCATCTCATGCGTTCCCAGGCCGGTCCCCAGCCAGGGGAACTTCGTCCACGCGACGGCGACGTCCTTGACGATCTGCCCTCGCCCTCCCGCGGACTGACGCAGATTGCCGAGCGTCGCCAGCCGGTCAAACACCGCATCGAAACCGAGGTACAGCACGCACAAGAAAGCCCCCAGTGCGATCAGGACGAGAATCCAGCCGGCCCCCTTCAGAGGGAACCGCAGACTGACCATCAGCGCCATGAACGCCCCGGCGATCATCATGCTGATCATGCCGCCGCGGCTCATGCACAGCAGCACCGTGGCCGCGCCAACCACGACCATCGCCAGGGTGCCCCATACGACCCAGGATTCGGGGGAGCCCAGGTACTCCACCACCGCGGTCGGGGCCGTCCGCCCGTCGGCGAACGCCTCGTGCAATTTCACGAACAGCAGCCCCAAAGCCGCGCCAATCGATAGGCTGACGTACTGGGCATAATGGCTGTGATTGACAAACGGCCCCGAACGAGCGGCGCCGTGCGGCGTCGGCACACACCAATAGATCTGCCCATTGCCGAACAGATCCTGCGCCACAGCGATCGCTACGACCGCGGCGCCGGACGCCGCAAGTATGCCCAGCAACCGCACGATCTGCTCGTGGCGCGTGTACACGTTCAGCACGACGATGAATACCACTGCGACAGCACACACCAAACGCAGGTCATGCCAGGTCGCGTAGGGATAGAAGCTGATAGGTTGGGCATCGAGCACCGACTGCGCGTCCGGGACGTCCCCCAGCAACTCCGTCTTCAACGCGGCGGTATTCGACGAAATCAACGCAAGCCACCCCAGAGGCAGGGGCATCAACTGCACCGCCGCGACGAGAATGAACAACGCCAGGGGAAGGTAGGCCGTCGTCCAGACGTCCAGGGAGCCGCCCCTGCCCTTCACCCACAACAGGAAACACACCGACAGCGCCGCGGTCAGGAGAAACAACACCATCTCGCTCCAGGCTTCCACGGCGCCGAAGGCCAGCGGCATGAACACGACCAGACAGGCAATCAGTCTCTCGATGCCCCGCTCGCAGGCGGCGGCATCCGGAATCCTCTCCGTGAGCGTCAGCAACATGCGCACCCCTCCTGGCTCGTCTTGACGGTCGCAACGGAGGGCGTCTCGGCCGCATGCAGACTCTTGCGGCGGTTCCCGTTCGAGCCATAGTAGCCGCGGCCGGCTCCATAGTAGCCGTAATGACTTCCCTCCTTGTGCACGTCATTGACGACGACCCCCAGCATATGCGCCCCGACGCCTTCCATGGCGTGGATGGCCCGCTGGCTCATCTTCCTGGTCGACTTGCCGGTCCGCACCACCAGAATCGCCCAATCGCACACGGCCGCGATGATCTGCGCGTCGGTCACCACGGTCACCGGCGGCGAGTCGATCAGAATCCAATTGTAGACTTGGCCGAGGTATTGCAGGAGTTTGGCGAACCGCGCGCTGTTGAGAATCTCCGCGGGATTGGGGATGGCCTGGCCGCACGCCAACAGGCTGAGCCCCTTGATCGACGTGGGTCGAATCGCGTCGCGGAGCCTGACCCGTCCGGCCAGGACCTCCCGAATCCCCGCGTCGCTGTGGTTGGCGTTGAACAGGATATGCTGCATCGGCTTTCTCAGATCCGCGTCGAGAATCAGTGTCTTCTGGCCCGTCTGGGCGATGGCAATCCCCAGGTTGCTCACAAGGGTGGACTTGCCGTCCCCGGGATCGGGCGAAGTGACCAGGAGGGTCTTGGCGTTCTCCTTGGCGGCGCCGAAGAAAATCGCCGTGCGCACCGTGCGGAAGGCTTCGGCCTCGCGGGAGTTGCGCTGCAGATGCACCTTCTGGCCCCTCGTCTGCGGCAGTTCCCGCCGGGACATGCCGGGAATCACGCCCAGGACGGACAGCCCCAGCAACGCCGACACCTCGTCCGCGGACCGCAGCGTCTGGTCCAGCCAATCCCGCAGCACGGCCACCGCCCCGCCGGTGAAGATCCCGATCAGCAGCGCAACGGCCAGAACCCGATTCTTCTTCGGCCAGGAAGGAACCGAGGGAGTGTCCGCGTACTCCATGACCCGGATCTTGAGAGGCTCGATTTCGGCGTCTTCCCTCCACGTCGCATTGCGGTAGTCGGCCCGAAGGTTCTTCAACCATTCTGCGAGTTCCTGGATCTCCGAATCCAGAACCTCATAGTCCGCCTGTTTCTCATTCAGTTGCGCGGCCTGCTGTCGCTGGGTCTCGTACAACTGGACGATCTCCCCTTCCTTCCTGGCCGCAGCCCAGTACCGCTGCTCCGCGGCGGCAATCTGCATCGCCACGAACTCGCCGTCCAGTTCGGACAACCGAGTCTCAATCTGCTGGATCTCGTCGTCGATCGAAGCGACTCTGGGATGGTTCACCGTGAACTCTCCGTTGAGGAGCTCTCTGCGTTTGAGGCGCAATTCGAAGAGCCTGGCCGCCAGCGACACCCGCAGGCTTGCGGTCGTGTCGGGCGACCCACGCCCTCGCAGATATTCAACATATTCCCGGAGGGATGCCGGGTCCTTCGCGCAGTTGACCACCCCCTGACGGAATGTCTCGGCGTCGATCCTCTCGATTTGGGCCTGCCTCAGGGTCGCGGCCAGATTCGGAAGCTCCGGATCCCCCATGACCGCGCCGTTGGCGTCCGGCACGAACAGCATGGTCTTCTTCAGATCCGCCAGTTCCCTGCGTTTCTTCGCCACCTGCTGATCGGCCAGCTCGATCTGCTTGTTCAAACTGTCGAGAATCTCGGTCGACGTGCGCCGCCGATTCTCCTCGTAGTCCGCCATGAACGCATTCACCACGGCGTTGACAATCTCGGCCGCCTCCAGCGGATAGGGACATGAGAACGAGACGGTGATCACATCGTCATTCTTGCCGATGCTGACGTCGAGGTTCCGCTCCAGCCGGGCCAGGGCGCTGTCCTGGCCGGCGAAAGTCTTCAGGTGCGCGACGTCCACCCGCTCCAGGGCCCTGGTCAGGATTCCCGTGGAACTGAGCAAAGCCGCCTGCGTGTACAGATTGTATCGCTGAGGGGCGACCGAATCCAGCCGGAGAACCGACGGAATGCCCTGCTGCACGTAGAGCTTGGCACGACTCTCGTACATGGGCACCGCCACTCGAAGATAGATCGTTCCCGCGCCGAGCGCGAGGCCGACGCACAACAACAGGATCCACCGGCCTCGCCACATGATCTTGAGCAGGTCGTCGGGCCCCGACAGCGAACCCGCCAGCGACGAAACGGAACGCCTCGGGGCTCTGTCGGAGGCCGTCCCGCGGGTTATGGCCCGGCTCCCCATGCTTGCCTGCCGTAGGAACTCTATCCTCTGCTCATCCATTGTTGTTCCACAGGTCATCCGGACTGAAGTACAAGCCCAGCGTGACGCGAAAGATACGATCGAAGAAGAGATTCATGCGCGTGCGGGGAGTATGCTCGACGGACACGATGTCGCCGGGCTTCAAGGGCAGCGACAGAGACTCTGTGAGGCGTTCCTGCTTCCGCGGACTCACCAGTTGGACTGTGACGCTGGACACCTCGCCGTTGGCGTTCAAGCGATACACGGTCACATAGCGGGGATCGGCAATCAGATCCAACCCGCCTGCCAAGGCGATCGCCTGCACCAGATTGTATTCGGCGGTGACCGGATACGGAAAGCAGCCCGGCCGCGTGACCAATCCCATCACGCAAACGAACTGCTCGCGAGGCCATTCCACAAACACGGAATCCCCCTCCTGAAGGGCCACGTCCTCAAAGGGAATGTTCAGGCCTCTGACCGGCAGCACCAGAGTCGTCTCTCCCGCGTTCGCCGCCGGCCCCTGGACGGCGGGCGTCCAAGTCCCGGTCGGACTTGCCGCATTCCCCTGCCGCTGGACCAGGGGACGTGAAATGCCGGCGGGCGCCGCGGGGATCCGACTGCCTCCCTGAGCCGCACGCCGGATACGAATCACTGCCGCACCGCGTTCCGAGATGCCTCCCGCCTCCATCAACAGCGCGACAAGGGACATCTGGTCCGGCTTGAGCAGGTAGATTCCCGGTCTGGCCACGGCTCCGACGATGGAGACCCTGCAGGTTCTGTACTCCGCCACACTCACATAGATCGCCGGCTGGATCTTGGTGTAGCGGGGGTAGTATGCGGAGACGATATCCGACTCGACACCCGCCAACGACTTGCCGGCCACGTCGAGCCTGCCAACCACCGGCAGCACGATGGAGCCGTCGTCGCTCACCCTCGACGTATAGCCCACTCTCCCCTCAATCGAGGTCGCAGCTTCGGAGGAAACCAGGGTCAGAACACGGGGGATCTGGATGTCGAGCACCTCGCCGGGCGCGACCCGATACGGCGGGGCCTTGAATCTCGCCTGCGTCAGTTCATCATAATCGACCGCCGGTCCCTCAGGCACAGGGTTCTGGAATTCGAGCACCCGCTGCGGCGACGCCTCCTGCACGTTGTGACGGCAACCCGCCAGACAACAGACTGCAACAGCGGCGAGCAACATCGGCGCCCGTGGACGAACCCGTCTTCTCGCGGCATGCACGGGGAGTGCGTCTACCTGATTTTGTATTTCCAGGCGGTCTGGGCGCTCTGAGCGCATACCCTCTCCTTACTTCGGATCGTACTCCGTCCCACCACACCGACCACACTTCGCCTCCTCCGCGGTTTCCGGGCACGTTCAAATCAGGCGGGCCCGCCCGAGATCATGGTCGCACACGCCTGTGCATGCGCGCACACATCCCGCTCTTCCGTCAATCCTCCTCCGCCCGGCTTCAGACCGCAACCGCGGCGTTTAGTACCACGGCCGGAACGCGCTCCGCTGCGGCGGTCTCCGCGGAATCTGGATCGCCGTTCGCGATCCCCGCAGGTTCAGAGACTGCCCCTCCGCCAGCGCTGACACGCTGACCGGCGTCAAGTTGAACGGATCCAGGATCGTCTGACCCCGGGTCCCTCCATCGACCGGCGCAGTCAACGCCAGCGCGTGCGTCCCCGCGGCCAACACCACCAATACCGCGGCGGCAACCGCAACTCTGGTCCAACTCAAACCCGTTCTTTTCAGCATGACACTCACTCCTTTCATTTGGTAGGTTGCATCGAAGATGCCTGCAACACGTTCCCACCACATCCCTGCATCGGCGGCGTATGTGTTCTGCGCCGCCGCACAACGCGTGCGCGTCTACTGCTGTTGTTCCATCGCGAGTTTCGCGTCCTGATACTGTTTCACACTCCACGAGGCTTGGAGCAGTTCGCCGGCGTAGACAAAGGGACTGTCGCCCTGCTGAGTCACATGCTGATAGACCACCCCGTCCTCATCAACTGCCTGCAAGACCGCGTCGAAGACCACCTCAATGGCTCTGTCGAAGTCGTCCCTGACGGCCCCCGGTTCCAGGCGCGACGCCACACTGACCAGTCCGAGCAGTCCGAAGACTGCATCCTCCGTGTAGCCGCCTTCCGGACCGCCGAACTCGTCGAGACCGTGGTCAAAGCGGCAGAACAGACTGCCCGGATAGGCGCCGTCCTCCGGCATGACTTGGCTGAGCAACAGGGAAGGCAGATCGGCCAAAGTCACGCCGTCCCACACGCCGGCGCCCTCGGGCGATACGAGCGTATTGGGATCCAGCCCACCGATCTCCGACAGCGCCCAAGTCGCAGCGGCCAGCGCAAGGATCGGAAACTCCGCGTCATCGTCGACACGCGCCAAATGTCTCACCAGGGCGTCGCGCCAGACCGTCCTGTCAACGTCTTTCACCGAGTATGACGCGACCACGTGGTGCGCCAGATCAACGGTGATCACCGATGGCTCGTAGTCATCGAAATACTCGAGATACTTGGCCGTCGAGCCCTCGTAGTTCGGATCCCGAACGCTGACATAGAAATGCGTCACCGCATCGTACCAGATGTTCGGCCAGCCGACCTTGCCCGGACTGTCGGGCGGCGGGCCGTCCGGGTACACGTCACTGAGCTGCAGGAAGGCGTACGCCTCATCGCCCAGGACATTCCCCTGAATGTCCGTGGTTTCGATGAGATAGTAGCCGCCCCGCCAGGCGCAGGCGTCATATCGGATGTCGCCGAACCATTTATATGCGCACACCATGCCGGTAATCGCGGGCCCGGAATACGTCTCCCCGGACGGGCCCACGGACGGCCACGATCCCCGAGCGGGGCCCTCTTGCACCTGTCCCTGCTCCAGCCGGTCCGCGACCTTGCGCAGGAGGTCCTCGACCGGCGATCCGCCCCACGACACCTGGGCCGCCAGGATCACAACACACAAGGGAACACTTCGAGCTACCTGCCGCGGACAACACATGACCTGCCTCCTTCCTTCGCTTAACTGCATGTACGGATTGCAGACATGCCCCACTAAAGACATGCCGTGTTCCGTGCCCTTCGTCCCCTCGGTCGCGTTCCATCGTCTTGTCACGGCGGAAGCGCCGGCTTGTGTCTCCTTGGTGTGGTGCGTGTTCAGCCGAGACACTCGTGTGGCGAATCGCCAACTACTCTGCCAGCACCGTAGCGACCGCGGTAGTCGGCAATGTGACTGTCAGCGGAACCGCGGACAGTTGCACATCTGGCACTTGTCCAGAAAGTGCGCGTAGATGCTCGTGATGAACTCAAAGCGGTCTTGCACGCCAAAGCGGCGAAAGAGACGACTAAAGTGGGTCCGTAACGTCCCCATCGACATCTGGAGAGTGAAGGCGATTTGTTTATCGGCCTGGCCGGCGAGCAGCAACTCGACAATCTGAGCCTGCCGGTCGGTCAACGAAAGGTCCTGCCTCAACTCCTGCCATTGCTCGGCGGTAAAGATCTGTCTGCTGGCTACCGATTCCATCCTCTGACCTCCGTTCATTCGATCGGTTGCACCCGTGGGCCCTTCTCCTACGATCCCGTCGCCAGTTCCGTGACTGGATCGGCCGCACCGAAAATTCGCATGAGGCACCCGAGCCCGTCCTCTCGCCCACACGCGCCGCAGCGTATCCTCTGCACGCGGGACGCTCGATTGAATCGACTTTAGTGTCGATATTTCCGCGCTGCAATAGGTATATGTACGTATTTGGTGACAGCAATTTCTATGACACCGCATTGTTGGCGAGCAACGCCGGGGGTCAGCATTCCGGGGATGCAGTCCTCCTTGACCGGCATCGTCGCGGGCGTTCTAATGAGCCCAGGTCCAAGGCGACGGCACTCATTCGGGGCACATCCTGTGCCAGGCCGGACGCGGGACAGCACGCATGCCGCGGTCCGGCGTGATCGCGGTTCTTGTGGATGACGGAGTCATGCATGGGCGTACGGCCACCGACTCGCCGACAAACCACGGCGTACAATTACAGCATCATGGGACGCGACGTCTTCCTCCGGGAGCACCGCGGCTGGGTGGTTCGTGACCACTTCGACCGATACCTGCGGGAGACGTTCGGCGACAGGCCGTGGTCGATGCTGGATGTCGGCGGAGGATCCGGCACCCTGAGTGATTATCTCCACGAGTTGTCTCCTCGGTCGCGGTCGACCGTTCTGGACATCAGTCCGGACCTGCTCGAGTCGAACAGTCGTGGAGCATGGAAGACAATTGTTCAAGGTTCGGCGACCGAACTGGCGGCACATGTCGGTCAACAGAGGTATGACCTGGTCTGCATCCACAACCTGCTGCACCACGTTGTGGACGGCAGCTATCGTTCTTCCGGCCGACGAGTTGAGTCGGTCCTGCGGCAGGCCCGCGAAGTGCTGGCCCCCGGCGGGCGGCTCTCGCTATTCGAGATGTCCTACCGCGGATGGCCCGTCGAGACGCTCTGCGGCCGGCTCATCTTCGAGCTGACCTCCAGCCGCGTTCTGGGGCCCCTGTGCCGTCCCTTCGGCGCCAACACCGGCGGGGTCGGCGTCCGGTTCCTCCCGGAGACCACCTGGAGGCACCTGCTCGA
>JAAYVJ010000594.1 GCA_012517265.1 Planctomycetota bacterium
GCCGCAGGCCGGACGGGCGACGCCCGTCTCATCGACAAGTCCGCAGTCCCACCAGACCTCGGCCGTGACGTCGTATGAAAACGCCGTGAATCCCATCAGGAACGGGCGAGATCGGCCTACCGGCGGACTAACGACAGGACCCTGGACCACAGTCTGCGAGCACGCAACCACGCTCCACAAGAGCGAAACCACAGTCACAACGATCCAGAGCCGGCCCTCCCGCAACCCGCCGGCTCTGCATTCGATGCTCAGCGACACCGTTCTCATCCGCTTCTCCTATACGTGCCTCACGCCGGCAGTCCATGACCCAAGCCATCACAATAGAATAATCGATCCAGTCGATGATGAGAAACAAATTGACCCCGTCGCAGTTCCGACGTGTCCCAGCAGAGGCTCCTCCTACACAGGCAAGCGCAGGCAGGCGCGGCAGCCGGGGACGCCGGGGGGGTGATTCTCCAGGGTCAGGCTGCCGCCGTGGACCTCGGCGATCTGGCGGCTGAGGGTCAGGCCGATGCCGGAGCCGTGGTCCTTGGTCGTGTAGAACGGGACGAAGACGTCCACGCCCTCGGTCAGGCCGGGGCCGTCGTCGTCCACGTGGATCTCCACCGCGTCGCCGTCGCTGCGCCAGCCGATGGTGACCTGGCCGTCGCCCTCGGGGCGGCTTTGGAGACTCGCCTCGACCGCGTTGGAGATCACGTTGATCAGCAGTTGTTCGAGCTGGTCGCGGTCGCCCCGGACCTGAATGTCCCGGCCCGTCAGGACAGGGACGCTCATCCGAGTCTCCAGACCCGCGACCCGCCGCAACAGTTGAGCGACGTCCACCTGCGAGAAGCTGGGCTGGGGCAGGTGCATCAGCCGGGAGTAGGCGCCGATGAAGCGGTCCAGGGCCTCGGCCCGCTCGGAGATCAGTTCCAGGCCGCCCTTGACGTCCTCCTGCCAGTCGTCGGGCAAAGGCTTGCGGCCGATCAGCACCCGCAGACTGTCTGCCACCGACTGGATCGGAGTCAGCGAATTGTTCACCTCGTGCCGGACGGTGCGGATCAGCCGCTTCCAGGCCCGCCGCTCCTCCTCGTGCAGGGTCCGCGTGAGGTCCGAGAGGAAGACCAGGCTGTGGGACATGCCCTTGTCGCGGTAGGTACCCCGCCGCAGTTCCCATCGGCCTGAGCCGCCGGGAAACGCGACGTCCAACACACGGGGAGTCTCGCCGGTCAGACAATCGGCCAATCCGAGTTCCTCCGCCCGCCAGCCGAGCAGCTCCGCATCGGGCCGGCCCAGCAGACGCCTGCCGCTGTCGTTGACCAGTTGGAGATGCCCCTCGCTGTCGAAGCCGAACATCGCGACGTCGATCTGGCCGAGCACCTTGCGGAGCAGCGCCGAGGCCTCCATCGCGCCGAGCCGCTGCTCGCGGAGAAACGCGGCCAGGGCGTTGGCCTCCCAGATCAGTTCCCCCAATGCGTCGTCGGCGCGGGCGCCCTTGACCCGCATGGAGTAGTCGCCTTCGCGAAGCGCCCCGAGAAGGTTCGAGAGGGTTCGCAGGGGGAAGACGATCTTGCCGTGGAGCGCCAGCACCGCGACGACCCAGGCGAAGACGATCAAGGCGGCCAGCGTCAGACGCGTTCGATTCGAGTAGTCGCACTGCCAGAGCAGGAAGAACGAGGCCAGGGACCCGGCCAGCCCGGCCGCCATGCCGAACAGCAGAATGCGATGCTCGAATTTCATGGGAGGAGTGTCAAGTTTGAAGTCTCAAGTGTCAAGCGTCTCGATCACTTCGCCGGCACTTCACACTTCTTATTCGATCCCGTGTTTCTCCAACCGTCGATAGAGGGCCGCCCGGCTCAGACCCAGGGCCTCGGCGGCCTTGCTGATGTCGCCCTGGAAGCGGGACAGCGAGTTGCGGATCATCATCTGTTCGACCTGCTCGATGGTCATGTTGTCGATGGAGAACCCGGCCTCGGGTCGCACCTCCAGGCCGAGGTCGCTGGCCTGCACGCTGTCGCCTCGGGCCATGAGCACGGCCCGCTCGACGGTGTGGTCCAGTTCTCGGACGTTGCCCGGCCAGGAGTACGCCATGAGCACCTGGAGCGACGCGGCGTCGAATCCGGTCAGACTCTTGCGATACCGACCCACATATCTCTGGAGAAAGTGGGTCGCCAGCAAGGGGATGTCCTCCCGCCGCTCGCGCAGGGACGGGACGCGGATCTCGACCGTCTTGAGCCGGTACAGAAGGTCCTGGCGGAACCGCGACGCCGCGATTTCCTCGGCCAGGTTGGCGTTGGTCGCCGAGAGGATTCGCACGTCCACGCGATGTGTCTTCGAAGAACCCACGGGCTCGAACTCCCCGCTCTCCAGGACGCGAAGCAGCTTGGATTGGAGATTGGCCGGGATGCTGGCGATCTCGTCCAGGAACAGCGTCCCGCCGTCGGCGAGCTTGAACCGCCCGATCCGGTCGGATCGTGCGTCGGTGAACGCCCCGGCGACGTGGCCGAACAGCTCGCTCTCGAAGAGCGTCGCCGGGATGCTCGCGGTGTTGACGCTGACCAGAGGCTTGTCCTTCCTCGTGGAGGCCCCATGCAGAACCTGGGCGACAATGCCCTTACCGACGCCGTTCTCGCCGGTGATCAGGACATTGGCCTGGGACGGCCCGACCCGGGCGATCGTGTCGAGCACCGGCTGCATTGCCCGGGACTGGGCGATGAAGAACGGCCGGTCCTCGCCTCGCAAAAGGAGATTCTCCTGCTCCAGACGCCTGCCGTTGCGCAGGGCCCTGCCCAATTCCACCTGCGTCCTCAAAATGGCCAGGAGCCGCTCGTTCTTCCAGGGCTTGGTCAAGAAGTCGCGGGCCCCCCGCCGCATCGCCTCGACCGCCAATTCCACCGTCCCCCAGGCGGTCATCACCACCACCGGCAGCGTGCTGTCGATCTGCTGGATCTTCGAGAGCAGGTCCAGCCCCTCCTGGCCGGAAGTGCTCCCTCGCATGTAGTTGAGGTCCATCAGGACCACGTCGAAATCCTGCCTGCCGATCGCTTCGAGGATCGCGGCGGCCGACGCAACGGTCTGGATCTCGTAGCCCTCGCCCTTGAGCAACAGTCGAAGGGCCTTGAGCATACTGAGCTGGTCATCCGCGAGCAGCACCCGCGGCAGGGGATTCTGTTCGATCTTGTCCATCTGGGCTCCGACTCGTCTCCTGCAGGCGCGCGGGGCTGACGCCCGCACAGACACTCGGAACCCATTCTACCCTCCTCACGAGGACAGTGCCAGATGGAGAGTCTTTCCCGCCCCGGGAGGCCCTCCACACAACTTCTCCGCAACGACGCGTCCCCTCCTTCGGCGCCCTCCCCGCACTACAATGTCCACACGAGCCGCTCGCTCCCTTGCGCCGCAGCGTCTGTCACGACACGCGAGGACAACCGCACGCGTGGCACTTCTCCCGGAAGCAACTGTAGACATGCACGATCAACTCGCATCGATCCTCGACCCCGAAGCGGGCAAACAGTCGGCACAGATGAGTCCGCACCGTGGGGACCGACATGTTCAGTTCACGAGCGATCTGTTTGTCGGAATGACCTTGAAGAAGCTGTTCCACCACATCCGCCTGGCGAGGGGGCAACGAGAGTTCCCGCCTCAACTCGCTCCACTCCTGCTGCGAGAACACCCGTCTTTCCGTGACTGTTTCCATGCGTCTGCCCTCCGTGACCAACTTGGTTGCACCATTGTCGTATTGGGATACTGACCTTTGCGTAGTCTCAGGGTATTCACCAGATCTGCGTGTCGCAAAGAGCCTGCTCACCTGCGTTCCACCTGCGTCCTTGCATATAGTGCTTTTGATGAAGCGCGCCAATTAGGGAAAATACGTATTTCTCCGCAATCGCATCCATCGCGCGACATGCCGCGACATTCTCCCCCAAGAACGAGGACTCCGCGTCCAACAAAGGGAGAATTGACCGAGACTGAGACATGTGGTATGGACTGACCTCAAATCGGCATTCACGGAGATTGGATATGCAACGAAAGAGGCTTGCCCGCATCCCGCGACGGATCGCGACCCCGGCGGCACTGATCTTCCTGTCAACACTGGCTATCGGCGTCAACCATGCGTTCGCCGCGCCGGTTTGCCAGACCGTCGAGGTATTCCCCCTTGTCAAGGAGCACGTCCACGGTTCGACGATCGTCGAGTTGCCCAACGGCGATCTCCTGGCCGCCTGGTTTCAGGGCTCGGGGGAGCGCTGGGCGGACGACGTCGCGATCCTGGGCGCCCGGCGGAAAGCCGGGACAAACGCCTGGAGCAGGCCGTTCGTCATGGCCGACGTGCCGGGCTTCCCCGATATCAACCCGATCCTGTTCCTCGATTCACAGAATCGCCTCTGGCTGATGTGGTACACCGTAATCGCCAACCAGTGGGAGACGTCCCTGCTGAAGTACCGCCTCAGCGAGGACTACGCCGACCAGGCCGAGGCGCCGAGATGGACCTGGCAGGACGTGTTGCACGTCAAGCCGGGCGACCCCGCCGAACGGGGCATCCAGCCGAACGATCGGTTCGTCAAGTCCATCCAGCGACAGATCGAGGAGTACGCCGCGTACCTCCAGCAGGCCCACGCATCACAGCCGCTCCAGGCTGCAGCCAACGTCGGCCTGTGGCGCGTCTACAGCGCCCAGTTGCTGTCCAAAGCCCGCGGCCAGGACATGGTCCGAAAGGGAATCCTCCAGGACCCCTCCGGCGGCTCGTCTCCGGCCGACCTGGGATATCCCTACTTCAGGCGAATGGGGTGGCAGACGAAAAACAAGGCCGTCCTGCTCGATGGCGGCCGCCTGATCGTCCCCCTGTACTCCGACGGCTTCAGCTTCTCGCTCATGGCGATCACCGACGACGGCGGCAGGACCTGGCAGTTCAGCGAGCCGCTGGTCGGTGCGGGCAACATTCAGCCCAGCATCGCGAAAAAGGCCGACGGCTCGCTTGTGGCGTACATGCGGGACAACGGCCCCCCGCCGCAGCGACTGCACATCGCCGCATCGACGGACAAGGGGCTCGCCTGGAGCACAGTCAAAGACTCCGAACTGCCCAACCCCGGCTCCGGCGCCGACATCGTGACTCTTCGCAACGGGCACTGGGTCCTGGCCTACAACGATACGGAAAAGGGCCGACACAGCCTGGCCGTGTCGCTCTCGACGGATGAAGGCAAGACGTGGCCCTGCACGAGACACCTGGAGCACAGCGACGCGGAGGAAGGCGCCCCGACCGGGGCCTACCCCTCGATCATCCAGGCCGCCGACGGCAGTCTCCACGTCGTGTACAGTTACGCCGGCCAAGGAGGCAAGACGATCAAGCACGCGCAATTCACGGAAGCGTGGCTCCAGGAGAAATAGGCGAGGGCGGGCTCTCGAAGCGCAACTGGCCGCCGGACAAAGGCCCTTCGTGGGCCCTGAGCGTCGCGAAGGAGACCGCAGACAACAGCAAGACCGATCGACGTCCAGAATCCCGGGCCCAGCCGCCAGGAGTGTCCCGGCGAAACCGATTTCGAGCATGCGCGCTTCCCCCACCCGAGCACGATCAACGAACACAAGCCCGCCGTGAACCAGAAACTCGCGTACACCAGGAACGTCCCTCCGGCGGACATCCCCACCACCGCCGCCCGACGCCAGAGGTCCTCGCGTCCCGAGGCCAGGCACACCGCCAGGCCCAGCAGGGCTCCCGGGATCATCGCGCCGGCTTCATGGCCGTAGTCCCCGCGGATGCCCCAGCCGACGGACATGGCCAATCCCGCCAGCACGATGCCGCCGATCCCGCGGGAGCGTTCTGCCAGGAGGAATCCTCACTTGCAGGAGAATGTCACCGTCTGGCCCGGCCGCGTGTCGATCAGCAGATCCCGGCCCCGCGTCCTGACCTTCTCCCGCTCGACCCCGCTCAGGACGTACCTATCGTCTCCGAAGGGATTCTCAAGGCACAAAAGCCCCCCCGCCTCGGAGACGATCCTGACCGACCGGACGCGTCCGTCGTTACGCTCGGCGGATACGGCGAACGCCCCTTCGGCCCGCAATCCGTCAAAGGCTGCATCGCGCCAGGACGCAGGGATCGCGGGGAAGAGGCGAACCGTGCCGCTGTAGCTCTGCAGAAGCATCTCCTGCAGGCCCGCCGCGGCGGCGAAGTTGCCCTCCAGCGTGAAAGGCCTGTAGCGAAAGTCCGAGTACCCTTTGTCCGTCTGGTCGCCGTTGCAGTGGAATCCGTTGCGAAGGCAGAAGGCTCGGGAGAAGATCTCCAGGGCCCGCTCAGCCCGTTCCCCATCCCGGGCCCGAGCCGCCAGGTTCGCCAGCCAGGAGAAACTGTAGCCGCACCATTGTTTCGTGCCCAGCCTGTCGAGGTCCGCGATCGAGGCCTTGATGATCTCCTGATCGGTCGGGCCGTTCTCCCAGCGGATCATGCCCAGCGGATGGATGGCCATCAAATGAGAGAAGTGCCTGTGCGACGCCAGGAGCGGATAGTCCTTCGCGACGAGCAGCTTGCGAGTGTTCGGATCGATCGCCAGGTCGGGCATCTCGGCCAGGGCGCGTCGCCACCGCTCGGCGTCGCGTCCCTCGCCCAGCAGATCCGCCAGTTCCGCGGTTCGTTCGAAAACCCATCGAATCAACGCCACGTCATAGTTGGTGATGGAGGGGAACCACGCATCGAGCCGGTTGTCGTTGATCTCAGGGGACGAGCTCAGGGGCAGGGTCCGTTTGCCGTCGGGGCCCTTCTCGGCCGTGACGGCCTCCAGGAACACCGCGGCGTCCTGGAACCACGGATACGCCCGCTCGACGAGGAACCTGCGGTCCATGCCGTACCGCCATTGGAGCCAGAAGTGATGGGCGAGCCAGGCGGCGGTCGTCGCCGAATGCGTGTACTGGTGCCAGCCGCCGATCTGGTTCTGGTCCAGGTCCGCCGTCATGGGCACGTTCAGGCCCGGCAGATCGAAGAACCGCTTCGTCCACGCCCTGGCGTTCTCCCGCGTGTCCCAGAGCCACCGCACGTACCCTTCGGCGCCTTCGAGCCGGTTGCCGCTGTAGGCCGGCCAGTAGCTCAGTTCGGTGTTCAGGTCGTGATGGTAGTCGCCCTTCCACGGCGGGATCTTCATGTTGTCCGCGGTCCAGGGCCCCTGGAGCGTGATCGGCGGCGTGTCCGGCCGGGCGGCCGAGCCGAACTTGTAGGTCTCCAGATACCACTGGCGTTCGATCACCGCGTTGGGTACGGACACCGAAGCCCGATCCCAATAGGCCCGCCACCACGTCGCGTGCTCGTGCAGCAGCGCGTCGAACCCCTGGTCGATCGCCTCGTCGCAACGCGCCTTGGCGGTCGCCAGCGGATCGTCGGACTCCTTCGACGTCGCGACCGACCAGACGCCGAGCCAGCCGGAATCAGACTGTCGCCAGACGAGAACCGCGGCGAAACGGAATCCGCCCCAGCCTTTCTGGAGGTAGCCCGTCCATCTCTCGCCGCGATGCTGCGCAGGGGCCTCGTATCGCAAGGTCGCCAGGTCGCCCGCGCTGATCTTGTTCGCCCCGGCCTCCTCGGTGATCTCGCCGGCAAAGGGAGGAGCAATCAAGGTCGCCGCAGGAGGCTTGACGCTCGTGACGTGAATCGCGCCCAAGGGCCGGCGGGCGTGCACGAAGACCCGTGCGACCGCGCCGTCGCCGAATCGCATCTCGGCGGTCGCCTTGGCAAGATCCAGCGAGGCCTCTTTGAAGGCGGTCCCCTGTTCGAGCATCAGCTCGATGCGTCCGGCGGGGATCTTCGTCGGGCCGGGATTGCCGTACGGATCGTCGTACAGCTTGTGCAGGTCCTGAATCCGGCCCTCCTTCACCCACTGTCGCATCGTCTTGTACGAGTAGTCCGGCCCCTGGAATTTCGGCACCGGCCGCAAGTCCCACAGGTCCGTTCGATCGAGCGAGATCCGCAGCGGCCGGCCGTCGCCCCAGACCAGGGCGCCCAGCAGGCCGTTGCCCAGGGGCATGGCCTCGTCCCAAACCGCGGCGGGCTCGGTGTAGTGCAGCCCGTGCTCCGGGCGGGGTCCCGCGCCGCAACACAAGGATCCCACACCAACGCCCAGAAACACAATCGCAGACACCGCCATCAGTCGGCGCATGATTCTTCATCCTCCAGCAGTGCCAAGGGGTTGGCTCTACGCATGAACGCAAGGACAATAGTCGTGCGGGCTTCCCGGATGGTGCGGCCGATCCAGCGGCAGGCCCATCGCAACCCGCTCTTCGTCCTTTTTGAAGACCGACCCGCAACCGACGCCCATCTCGCGCAGTGTGGCGACCTCCGCATCGGTGATCGGACGATACGCCCGGCCTGCGAGGATGGCCTTGTCCACCAGATCCAGGAACGACGGCGGAATCGCCGCGACCACGCCCGGCTGCGAGAGCGAAAAACGAACCGCCAGGTCGGCGTCCTGCTGGGACTCGACCGTCTTGTACCACCAGTTGCGACTCCGCGTCGCCCCTTGCGGCCAGGCCCCGGCGCAGAGCGTCTTCATCGCGAAGACCGCGACGCCCCGCTCCCGTGCTCGCTCGATCACCGCCTTGCCGAAGCCCCACTGGAGGTAGTCCACATAGTCGATGGGGAACATGATCGAATCGAACTGGAAGCCGTTGAGCATCTCCAGGGCGCCCTTGGTCGTATGAGCGGACAGGCCGATGAAACGGACCTTCCCCTCCTCCCTGGCCTTGAGGATGGTCTCCAGGGCGCCGCCGGGCGCGAGGGCCTGCCTCGCCTCCTCGGGCGTGAAGACCGCGTGGATCTGGTACAGGTCGAAATGGTCGGTCTTGAGCCGCGTGAGAGATCGCTCCAATTCCTCGCGAGCCCCCTGCGCGTCGCGTTTCTTCGTCTTGCAGGCCAGGAAGATCTTGCTGCGGTCGATGCCCTGCAGACCGACGCCCATTTTGATTTCGCAGTCGCCGTCCCGGCCGTAGGCGGGAGCCACGTCGAAGTAGTTGATCCCCTGATCGAAGGCCCTGTGAAGGCCGGCGGTCCCCTCCTCCTGGCTGTATTGGCTCAACGCCAAGCCGGGGAAGCCGATCACGGACAGCTTCTCGCCGGTCCTGCCGAGGGGTCGCCGGGGCAGTTCCCCGAGCCGTTCACCGCCGCCGGACGGCGGGGTCTCCACTGCCAACAGCGCGTTGGACGCCAGGGCGCAACCGCCCGCCACTTTCAAGAAATCGCGTCTGTCCATAACTGCCCCCTTCATGGCTTGATGACTGCATGTCTATGCCCCGAGCACCCGGGTTCGAAGTGCTATTCTAAGCTCGAATCCAAGCCCTGGCAATGATTCACGCCATTCGGCCGCATTCGGAGCAATCGATGCAGATCGAAGACAGGTGCTCCGTGACTTTGCCGGCAACCCAGACCGGGCCGCCGTAGGAGCAGATCGTCTTGTACAGCGGCAGCTTGTCGGGGAAGAAGCTCACCTCCGCCAGTCCCGTTGCATCCTCCAGCGTCACGAAACCCATGACCCGATCGTCATTGGTCCGGGCCCGGCGGGCCGTGGCGACGAATCCCGCCACGACCGCCTTCTTGCCGATCAGGTTCCGCAATCGCTCGGCCGTCGCGTAGCGTTTGGGCAGCAGCAAAGCCGGATGCATACTGAAAGGAACCCCGGTGACGTCGAGTTCCGCCTCCAGCTTGGCGATACCGTCGTAGTCCGGCAGGATCTCGACGCGGCGGTCCCGGTAGATATCGAACAACATCGGCTCCTCCCTCGCCGACACGGCGTGGCGCAGCGACCCGAGCATCGTCGGACGGGTGACGCCCAGGCCGTCGCAGGCCCCGACGTGAATGAGGTTCTTCAATTCCGGCCGGCGGAACCTGATGCGGCGTCGCAGATCCTCCAAGTCGCGGAAGCCACCAATCCGGCGTTGTTCGAGGATCGCATGCATCGTCGCGCCGCTGAGCCCCTTTACAAGATTCAGCCCAGCGCGGATCACGCCGTTCTGGAGACTCCACTCGATCTCGCTATGGTTCACGTGGGGCGGCAGGACCGCGACGCCGTGACGCCTGGCGTCCCAGACGTAGACCCGCAAGGGGTACATCCCCTGGTGATTGTTGAGCAGAGAACAGTAAAACTCCGGAGGATAGTGGGCCTTCATCCACGCGGTCTGCCAGGCGATGTTGGCGTACACGGTCGCGTGCGCCTTGCAATAGGAATAGGCGGCGAAGCGCAGGACCTCGTCCCAGATGGCCTCGGCGGTTTTGCGCTCGATGCCGGCACGTTGGGCCCGAACGTGGACGAAATCCATATACTGCGCGTGCACCCGGGCGGACGAGACCTTCTTGGAGACCTCGGACCGGAACCGATCCGCGTCCGC
>JAAYVJ010000595.1 GCA_012517265.1 Planctomycetota bacterium
ATCAGGCGATCCGTTGACACCGGGGGATGCCGCCCGTGACCTTAGAACGGCTTGTTCCTCGGGACGGTCTGTCCGGCCAAGCCGGCCACCTCCGCCGGCGACAGAGCATGCTTGTAGATCCGCACGTCGTCGACGGCGCCGTCCCAGAACTCATTGTATTCGTTCACCTGCTGCCCGATGCGGGCCTGGCTGCGAACCAGGTTCCACGCCTTGGCGGCCGAGGCCACCTCGACGCCGTCGGCATACAGCCGGGCCGTCGTGCCGTCATAGGTCAGCGCGATGTGATGCCAGACGCCGGTCTCCCAGAAGTTGGCGACCGAAATGTCGTTGCCGTAGCCGCCGCCGTAGAGGGCAGTGCCGTTGAGACCGAGGAACATCGCCTGATTCGTGACGGGCGAGCCGTAGGACACGGCAAAGTGCCATGTGGCGGTGAGGTCCTCGGTCATGAGCCAAGCCGCCATGCTGCGAGGCTCGAAGCCGGCGGGCCAGTCCGCGGGATTACCGATGTCGACGAAGTCGCCGTCGCCGCCGAAGTTCAGAGCGCCGCCCACCTTGCCGGCAACCCATTCGGGGGTCCCCTTCAGGGTCCCGTCGTGCCCCTTGCCGGAGGAATCGCCCGCGCGAGTGCCGCTGCCTTCATCGAGCTTGTAGTACCCCACCAGGGTCGCGGCCGGCGGCTGCACCGGCGTGACGTACTCGGGGGCCTTCGGATACAGCCGGATGTCGTCGATGTACAGCTTGCCCGACGCCCCGGCGCCCTCGACGCCGATCGTCAGCGAGCGGACGCTGGCGATGCCACCCACGGCCGACAGATCGATGTTCCACGCCTGCCAGCCGACCCGTCCGAGATCCGCCGCGTCGCCGTTGTAGACCAGTTTCGTGTTGTTGATCTTCAGATACAGTTGTCCCTTGCTGCCGGCCGTGCCTGCGAAGTGGATCGCGAGGCTCTTGATGCCGGATGCAGTCCAGTTTTGCGGAGAGTCGAAGGTCCGTATGGCCTCGGAGAACGCGTACGACGCGTTGTTGTAGAGGAACGGCATCGCCTGTCCGCCGCCGTGGACAATGGTCTTCTCGGCAAAAGGCGCCATGTCGTAGCCGACTTGGGAGCCGCTGGCCCCGCTGGTGATGCCGTCGATCCAGGATTCGTAGATCCGGCCGCCTTCCTCGTCGGTGTAGGCTTCGAAATCGTCGACGGGCAGATACGCCTGCGTCCTGAAACTCCACACGTCGCCCTGGTGCGTGCCGGCATCCCCGATCTCGTCGACTCTCCAGAAGTATTCCGTGTCCAGGGTCATGGCGGGCGGTGTGTAGTTGTGCTCGGTCACGGTACTGGCCGAAGCGGTGCCGGCGGCGACCGCAGCGCTATCGGCGCCGAAGAACACTTGGTGCGAAGTGGCCTCGCGGCCGGGTCGCCAATCCAAACCCGTGGTCAGATCGACACCCGTCGCGGCGTCGGCGGGAACGGGCTCGCGGGCCTGCAACGGCACGTAGAAGAACCGCACCTCGGACAGGCTCACCTGCTGGGCGATCCCGCCCCAGTTGCTGTTGATGGTCAGCTTGACGAATTTGGCCTGGACTTGGCCGAAATCGACGACCGTGTTGGCTGTGTACGTCGGGACCGCAGAAGCCCGGGCGAACTCATGCGCTCCTTCCAGGATGGTCCAGGCCGCGCCGTCGGCGGAGTACTCGATCGTGACGTCCTTGGCGCCGAAGCCGACGAACGCCTCGACGACCTGGTTGGCGTTCCAGACCCACAGTTGATCGAGCTTGTAGACCTTGTCGAATTCGTACTGAATCCAGTGGGGCTTGGTGTTGCCGCTCATCCACATGTCCGCCAGCTCGACCGAGTGCCGGTCGGCGGCGTTCAGGCCGGAGCCGTTGACCGTGTTCTGCGGACCGGTGTCGGTCCGACTCTGACTGGAGGCGGTCGCCGTCACCCCCTCGATCGGATAGGAGAAGGGTTCGGCCGTGAAGCTCCAAACCTCGCCTTTGAACACCGTGTAGTCGGGGGCTCCGTTGACCTCGTCGATCCTCCAGTAATAGGTCTGGCCGAACTCGAACGGGTCGGCGGGCACGTACTCGACGCCCGCCTGATCCCG